>NZ_JBXWQU010000030.1:0-1284 GCF_059612545.1 Ruegeria sp. SAZD011
CCTGTTCACCGATGAGGAATGCTACAACTTCTTCCAGGCCACAGGGTACAGAACCGATTAAACGCGACACGCTCTAGGCTCCGCCCGCGCCGGATGAAAGACGGTTCTATCAGCACATCCTGGCAACGATCGGGGCGCCGATGTGGGGCCGGCATACCGTATCCGAGCTCGAGGTGCGCGCGCTCAGTCATCTTCGGGACATGGACCTTAGGATGTTGATGATCGACGAGGTGCACAATCTGCTTGCTGGCAGCTATCGGGAGCAACGCCGCTTCCTGAACATGCTCCGGTTCCTCGCCAACGATCTCTGTGCCTCGCTCGTCGTCTTCGGTGTGAACGAAGCCCTGGAAGCGGTTCGAGGAGACGACCAGCTGGCCCGACGTCTGGACGAACACTATCTGCCGCTTTGGGAAGATGATGTGGAGTTCTCCCGGCTAATCCAGACACTGATTGCCGCGATGGCGCTCGAACAGCGGTCAGGCCTGACAGTGGCGTCGCTACGGACGATCCTGAAAGTGACCGGCGGTGTCACCTCGCGCGTGTTCATCATGATCAAGTCCCTGGCTATCGATGCGATCGAGACTGGAGAAGAGCGGATCACGGACGAAGCGGTTCAGGCCTGGCAACCGGTTTGGACGAAGCACGCCTGGAGCATTCCTCGCCAACCCGCCGCTGCATTCGGGTGAGCGTCAGACCGCTACCGTTTCGGCCACCGCCGGCGCGCGATGAGCTTCTGTCCAGCTGGATCGGGCGACTGGCCAAGGCCAATCATTGTTCGGTTGAAGAGCTTTGCGGCTATCTGGGGTTGGAGCGGGGCAGGGTGCCGGAAGGTATCAACGATCTCGGACAGATAGACTGGCTTCGCCTCTGCTCGGCAGTTCAACTGACCCGGCATGAGATTGCGGCCATGACCCTTCCAGATGCGACGCATCACGGTGTGCAAAATGTGTCGCGGCATGACTTCCAATTCTGCCCGGGCTGTGTCGCGAAATCACCCGATCAGGTCCTCCGCCATTGGCGCTTGGCGTGGTCGATGACATGCGAAACCTGCGGTCAAACACTCGCGGCAAAGTATTCGGCCAACGATGTATCAGGCAGAATTCGTGCTCGAGCTGCACGCGGCGCGGAAGCTCTGAAGACGGCTGCCGCCACGAAGGATCCCAGACGGTTGCGCCGGATTAGTCTGACCCTGCATGTCATGTCGGTGCTAAAGATCGGGCATCCTTGGTCGCTCACCTCAGGGAGCGAGCGCGAGAGGCTACTGGCACTTGCTGCGGTTGGTAT
>NZ_JBXWQU010000031.1:0-267115 GCF_059612545.1 Ruegeria sp. SAZD011
AACAGCTCGGGATCACGCTCCGAAAGCGCCTCTGTGAAAAATCCGGGGTCCTGGTGGCTCGCGTTCATGACAGCTCCGCATGAGAAGGGTCGATTTCCGCGATTTCCTATCGGAAACCGGGGCAACGCAAAAGGCTGTAAAGCGACGAATTGGCCAACTGCGGCGTCAAGTCTGGCCACTGGGGGAAAGGTGTGCTTGTTTCGGAACCGAATGCGCAGCACCGGAAACCTCGATAGATGCCCAAAAGAATCGCCTTTCTCGCCAGCGACGCGCCGGTGGCCCAGACCGCGCGTGCCGCGTTGATTGGCCGCTACGGCAACGTGGCCCCCCGCGACGCCGAGGTGATCGTCGCACTGGGCGGGGATGGCTACATGCTGCGCACCCTGCACAGCACCCAGCATCTGGATGTGCCGGTCTATGGCATGAACCGGGGCACCATCGGCTTTCTGATGAACGAATATGCCGAGACCAACCTGCTGGAACGTCTCGAGGCGGCCGAGGAAGAGATCATCAACCCCTTGTCGATGACGGCGATGGATCAGGCGGGGCAGATACATCGGGCACTGGCGATCAACGAAGTCTCTCTGCTGCGCGCGGGACCCCAGGCCGCGCGGCTGAAAATCTCGGTTGACGGGCGGCTCAGGCTGGCGGAACTGGTTTGCGACGGGGCACTGGTGGCAACGCCCGCCGGGTCAACCGCCTATAACTACTCGGCGCATGGGCCAATCTTGCCGATCGGGTCGGATGTGCTGGCGCTGACCGCCATTGCCGCCTTTCGGCCGCGCCGCTGGCGTGGGGCGCTGTTGCCAAAAACCGCCAAGGTTCGGTTCGATGTGGTCGATGCCGACAAGCGCCCGGTCATGGCCGATGCCGATTCAACGTCGATCCCGGATATCGACTGGGTCGAGATCCAGTCCGAGCCCACGATCCGTCACCGGATTCTGTTCGATCCCGGCCACGGCCTGGAAGAGCGGCTGATTTCCGAACAATTCACCTGATCTGTCATCCGTTTACGGAAATTTCGCAGATATGTGACCAACTTCACAGGAAAGTGCGCGGCTTTCTGGCAGCTTCGATCATGCCGATACATCGCATGGAGTGGAAGTGAGTGGCTGCTTCGTGTCGAGTGTTGGGACGAGTTCGCATGGTAAGCAGCGGACGCAGGTATTTGCTTGCGTCCGCCCCTCCATCGGCCGTCTGATTTAACTGAAGAGATGGCCCCGGGCAGTTCCCGTACCCCTTGCCCGGGGTCAATTTCGGCAAAACATCCCTACGACTGTCATGCCATTCGTGCCCACAGATGTGGCGCCATGCGACCGACGCGCGCCTCGATCGCGGCGGCGGCATCCACCGCCATATCCTCGCGCCAGCGGCGGGCGGTGATCTGCACGTTGATCGGTTGCGGCCCCTTCGGCAGAACCGCCAAGCGCGACGGCAGACAGGCGGCAGGCAGGCCCATGAAGTTCATCGAATAGGACCAGACCGCTGCGCCCAGAACCTCGTGCACACCCTCGGCGCCCTCGGTGTCGCGGTCGGGACCAAAGAAGGGCTGCGGCAGGAACGGACCCAGCACCAGGGGATATTGCTCCAGGAACAGCGACCATTCGCGGGCGTAGTGGCTGCGCTTGGCCATCACCTGCAACAGTTCGGTGCCGTGAAAGGGCGGGAATTCCTGGAAATAGACCTCGAAGATATCGCGCACGGTCTGCGAGCCATAGGCATCGACATCCGCCTTCATCAGCGCCCAGACCTCGCCCATCAGCGCGCGATAGCCCGCGCGACCGGCCTCGAACGCGTCCGGGGTCTCGACCTCTTCGACCATATAACCGGCATCGCGCAGCGCGTCGCGGGCGGTGTCCAGCGCCGCCTCGACCTCGGGGTGCAGGTCATAGCCATAGGTCGCCTTGGTAAAGGCCACGCGGATCGGCCCTTCGGCCGGGTAGCCGTGCCAGGGCAAGGGAACGTGGAACGGGTCGCGCGGATCGGGGGCGATCAGGCTGGGCATGGCCAGGTGCAGATCGGCGGCGGACCGGGTGATCAACCCCTGCACCGACATGGATTGCGCCAGCATGCCACGCTCGGCCTTTTGGCTGGGGTTCCAGGCGGGCACCCGGCCCAGACCGGGTTTCACGGTGACGGCGCCATTCGCTGCTGCCGGAAAGCGTAGCGAGCCGCCGATATCGTTGCCATGGGCCAGAGCGCCGATCCCCGCCATCACCGCCGATCCGGCCCCACCCGAAGAGCCGCCGGGCGAGATATGCCGTCCCCAGGGGTTATGGGTCCGGCCATATAGCGGGTTGTCGGTATCGGCGCGGAAGGAGAATTCGGGCGTGTTGGTGCGTCCGATCACCACCGCGCCCGCGTTCTGAAGGTTGCGCACAACGGGCGCGTCTTCGGGGGCGATCATGTCCTTGAGCGCGGTGACGCCATTGGTGGTGGCGTATCCGGTCTGATCCACATTGACCTTGATGGTCACCGGGACCCCGTGCAGCGGCCCGCAGGCTGCGCCCGCCGCGCGGGCCTTGTCCAGTTCCGCCGCGCGGGCCATAGCCGCCTCGGCGCAGCTGTCGACCACCGCGTTCAGGCCGGGATTTACCGCCTGCATCCGGTCGATGGCGGCGCCGACCGCCTGTTCGGCGCTCAGCGCGCCGCTTGTGGTTTGCGCCGCGATCTGGGTCGCGTCCAATTGCCAAAGCGCTGTTTCTGTCATGTCCGGGGCCTCCTGCTGTCAGGTTAGGCGGCCCATCGGCCAAAGGCCACGCCCGGAACCAAAGGTGACGCTAGGTCATGATCCCTCGCTGCCGAGGTATTTGCGGGCCAGTTCCACCACCCGGTCCGAGCTGAGGATGGGCGGGAACAGGCTCAGTACCTCGCCCTTGGCATCCAGCAGATAGACAAAGGCGCCGTGGGTATAGACGGGCCCGTATTCGGGATCGACATAGGCCAATTCGCGCTCGACCGAATAGGCGTCATAGGCGGCCTGCAACTCGGCCTCGGACCCGGTCAGTCCGATGAAGTCCGGGTGATACCGCGCCAGGGGCGCGTTCATCTCGCCGGGGCGGTCGCGTTCGGGGTCGACGGTAATCATCACCGGCGTGACGGGGATGCCGGCATCGGCCAGCCGGTCCACCGCGTCGGCCATCATCGGCATCGCCGCCGAGCAGATGCCGGGGCAGGTAGCATAGCCAAAGAACAGAAGCTGCCCATGCCCCTGTGGATCGGCCTGGCTTCGCCTTGCGCCGTTCTGGTCGGTCAGCTCGAACGGACCGCCCACGTCAAAGGGCAGCGGTGCGTTGCCCGCCTGCGCGGGAGCCGCCAGAACGGCCCCCATCAGCAGGGTGGCCCCAAGCAGGCCGCGCATCAGAACCACTCCTTGATAAAGGCCTCGTCCACCTCCAGACCCAGACCCAGATAGCCCTTGTCCTCGATATGGTCGAGAATGCGGGGATCGCGGCGGAACCAGGGGCCCTTGCCGGTGGCCTCGGGGTTCTCTTCCTCCCAGACCTTGGTAAAGCGGTTGGCCTTTTCCCATTCGCCGCCGGGCAGGCGGATCATTTGCACCTGATAGACATGTTTGGCGCCCAGATCCGGGTCGTCGATCAGCAGCCCGTCCACCTCGACCGTCTGGCCGCAATAAGGGGCCAGATCGGCGGCGGCGCCCGAGAAGACCGGTTGCCCGTTCTTGAGCGGCAGGACCATCACGTTATCGGCGCTGCGCAACAGGCCCAGCTGCCGCTTGCCCGCGCCGCAATCGGCAGGGCAGTCACCGGTCAGCTCACACAGCAGATCGACCACCTTGGCCTCGAAAAAGGCGGGCTGTTCGGCATAGAGGTTCCAGGGCTTGGCGGTCGATCCGGCCGAGAAATCCTGGGCGAGGGCGGGGCTGGCCAAGAGGGCCAATGCAAGCGAGAGGCGCTTCATTCCTTGGGCTCCGGAATGGCGAAGCCGGGCACGGGGCCATAGTCTTCGTGATTGAGGTTGGTGATATCGAGATCGCTGATCACCTGATCGACGATCAGATAGTTGATGCCGTCGCGCTGGTAATGCATCCCGTCCGCCTCGACCGTGTGCGAGGCGAGGCGCAGAGCGGTATCGCCCCCGGCCAGCTGGTCGTCCTGTTCGATCTTGAGCACCATATAGATGCTGCCGTCCTCGGCCTGCAAGCCGACCGGGATTCCGCCCGCCGAGCACCACAGGGCGCAGGTATGGTGGGCCGAGCCGACCACCGCCTCGGGTCCGCCCATGACACCGGAATAATAGCACCAGGTGTCGATCAGTTCTCCGGTGACCTGGATGCGGTGCCCTTCGCTTGCCAGGGCGGGCAAGGCGGGCAGGGCGGCGGAACAGGCCAGTGCGGTCAGGAATGCACGCATGGGTAACCTCGTCAGTTGCAGCGATTGCGGTCAGGGTAGAAACCCACCCAGAGTCTGGCAATCACCGGGGCGATGACGGGCGATCACAAGCTGTTGGGCAGATGCGATGCGGGCAACGAAAAAGGCGCCACCCGCGGGGGGCGGCGCCTGTTCTTGCGGTCGCGCTGGGGGTTACTTGGCGTAGCCCAGCGATTGCAGTGCGACCTTGATCTCGTCCAGAATGGCCGGGTCGTCGATAGTGGCGGGCATCTTGTACTCCTTGCCATCGGCGATCGAAACCATGGTGCCACGCAGGATCTTGCCCGAGCGGGTCTTGGGCAGGCGGTCGACCACCACGGCCAGCTTGAACGCCGCGACGGGGCCGATCTTGTCGCGCACCAGCTTGACCACCTCTTTCACCACATCCGCATGGTCGCGATTGCACCCGTTGTTGAGACACAGGAAGCCCAGCGGCATCTGGCCCTTGAGATCGTCGCTGACGCCGATCACCGCGCATTCGGCCACATCCTCGTGCCCGGCCAGCACTTCCTCCATGCCGCCGGTGGACAGGCGGTGGCCCGCGACGTTGATCACGTCATCGGTGCGTGCCATGATATAGAGATACCCGTCCTCGTCGATCATGCCCGCATCGCCGGTCTCATAATAGCCGGGGAAATGCTCCAGATAGGATTTCCTGAACCGCGCCTCGGCATTCCAAAGGCCCGGCAGGGTGCCCGGCGGCAGCGGCAGCTTCACCGCGATGGCGCCCAGCTCGCCGGGTTTCATCTGGTGGCCGCCTTCGTCCAGGATCTGCACGTCATAGCCGGGCATCGCCTTGGCGGGAGAGCCCAGCTTGACCGGCAATTCCTCGATCCCCAACGGGTTTCCGGCGATGGCCCAGCCGGTTTCGGTCTGCCACCAGTGGTCGATCACCGGCACACCCAGCGCCTTTTGCGCCCACACGATGGTGTCCGGATCGGCCCGTTCGCCCGCCAGGTACAGCGCCTTGAGGCAGCTCAGGTCGTATTTCGCCAGCATCTCGCCCTTGGGATCCTCGCGCTTGACGGCGCGGATCGCGGTGGGGGCGGTGAAGAAGCTCTTGACCTTGTGCTCGGAAATCACCCGCCAGAAGGTGCCCGCATCGGGGGTGCCCACGGGCTTGCCCTCGAACACGATGGTGGTGTTGCCGTGGATCAGCGGGCCATAGCAGATATAGCTGTGGCCCACGACCCAGCCCACATCGGATGCCGCCCAGAACACATCGCCCGGATCGACGTTATAGATATTCTTCATCGTCCAGTTCAGCGCCACCAGATGGCCAGCGGTCGGGCGCAGCACCCCCTTGGGCGCGCCGGTGGTGCCCGAGGTATAGAGAATATAGGCCGGATGGTTGCCCTCGACCGGCACGCATTCGGCCGGTTCGACACCGTACTGGAACCCGTGCCAGTTGTAGTCGCGCCCCTCAATCAGCTTGGCCACTTCCTGCTCGCGCTGGAAGATCACACAGAAATCGGGCTTGTGTTTCGCCATGTCGATGGCGCCGTCGAGGAGGGGCTTGTAATGCACCACGCGGCCCGGCTCCAACCCGCAGGATGCGGCGATGATCGCCTTGGGCTGGGCATCGTCGATGCGTACGGCCAGTTCGTTGGCGGCAAACCCGCCGAAGACCACCGAATGCACGGCGCCCAGACGGGCACAGGCCAGCATCGCCTCCAGCGCCTCAGGGATCATCGGCATGTAGATGATGACGCGGTCGCCCTTTTCCACACCCTTGGCGCGCAGGGCACCGGCCAGCATGGCCACGCGGTTGCGCAGTTCGACATAGGAGATCTGGCGCTTGGTATGGGTGATCGGGCTGTCGTAGATGATCGCGGTCTGCTCGCCCCGGCCCGCCTCGACATGGCGGTCGACCGCGTTCCAGCAGGTGTTGACCTTGGCATCGGTGAACCATTCATAGAGCGGCGCGTTGCTGTCATCGAGCGCATGGCTGGGCGCCTCGACCCAGTCGATGCTCTTGGCGGCCTCCATCCAGAAGGCTTCGGGATCGCTCTTCCAGCTCTCGTAAACGTCCTGATATGCCATGGCGTCCTCCTCACGTTCGGCTGGCTGGTGTGTTAGGCATAGCGGCGCCACCGGGCAAGCCGGACAAAGGACGTCGCGTCACATTATCGCAAGAAATTTGCAGAGATTGCCTGATCAAGTCTGCAAATTTTTGCAAAGCCGCTTTTCTCGTCTGGTTTACCGGAAAATTTGAGCCTCTTTGCAAAGTTGCAAATGATTGATCTGCAAAGGGGCCGGAATCGCTCTTAGTCGGTCGTGCGGTCGAAGCGACGCAGATCGTCCTGCAAGTTCAGCCAGGGAAGTCGCGCGGCATGAAAGACGTGAAACCGGGGTGGGAGCACCGACGGGTCCTCCAGCGTTGCGGTATAAAGATGGATGTTCACGCGATCATCGGCGTTGCGATAGGCCATCTGGGTGCCGCAGGTGCCGCAGAACAGCCGCTCGACACGGTCTGATGAACGATAGATGCGCGGGGCATCGCCGCTCCACACGACACTCTCATGCGGGAGCCCGAAAAATGCAGTGACCGGCGCGGCGCAATTGCGGCGGCAATCGGCACAGTGGCAATAACAGCTCCACGCGACGTCACCGTCGCTCTGCCAGCGCACCGCGCCGCAATGGCAATGTCCCTTCATTGCGGTTCTCCCTGTTGGCGGCAAGACGCCACCGGGATCAACCGTAGTGAGCGACCGGGGTTCCGGCAATGGCCGCCATGTTCAAAAGCCCGCGCGCGGTGATCGAGGGGGTCACGATATGCGCCTTGTTGCCCATGCCCATCAGGATCGGCCCAACCTCGATACCGCCCGCTTTCATCTTGAGCACGTTGCGCACGCCACTGGCGGCATCCGCATGGGCAAAGATCAACACGTTCGCTGCCCCATGCAGTCGTGAATTCGGAAAGATGCGCTGGCGCAGTTCAGGGTCCAGCGCGCTGTCGAGGTTCATCTCGCCCTCATAGACAAAGTCACGCGGTTGGCTGTCCAATATCTCGATCGCTTGCCGCAACCGCAGGCCCGAGCCTTCGGCCTGGTTGCCGAATTGCGATTGCGAGCAAAAGGCGATTTGCGGTTCGATGCCGAAGCGGCGCACATGACGCGCAGCACCCAGCGTGATCTCGGCCAGTTCCTCGGGGCTGGGGCGGCTGCGCACATGGGTGTCGGCAATGAACAGCGGCCCGTCTTCCAGGATCATCAGCGACAGCGCGCCATGCGGGCGCAGGTCATGGGTTCCCAGTACCTGCTGCACATAGTTCAGGTGCCAGCGATATTCGCCGAAGGTGCCGCAGATCAGGCTGTCAGCCTCGCCCCGGTGCACCATGATGGCGCCGATGGCGGTGGTGTTGGTGCGCATGATCGCCTTGGCCAGATCCGGGGTGACGCCGCGCCGCTGCATCAACTGGTGATAAGAGGTCCAGTAATCGTAGTAGCGCGGGTCGTTTTCCGGGTTCACGATCTGGAAATCCTGGCCAGGGCGTACCGACAGGCCCAGCTTTTCACAACGCGCCTCGATCACCTCGGGGCGACCGATCAGGATCGGGGTCTCGGTGGTCTCTTCCAGAATGGCCTGTGCCGCGCGCAGAACGCGCTCGTCCTCGCCCTCGGCAAAGACCAGCCGCCGCGCTGCCTTGGCCGCCGCCTCGAACACCGGGCGCATCAGCAGGGCGGATTTGAACACGCTCTGGTTCAGCTTCTGCCGATAGGCCTCCAGATCGGCGATCGGGCGGCGCGCGACGCCGCTCTCCATCGCGGCGCGCGCCACGGCAGAGGAGACGACCCCGACAAGGCGTGGGTCAAAGGGTTTGGGGATCAGGTAATCGGCCCCGAATGTCAGCTGCTCGCCCTGATAGGCTGCCGCCGCCTCGGCGCTGGTGGTGATGCGGGCGAGTTCCGCGATGCCTTCGACACAGGCGATCTGCATGGCGTCGTTGATCTCGGTGGCGCCCACATCCAGCGCGCCGCGAAAGATGAAGGGAAAGCAGAGGACGTTGTTGACCTGGTTCGGGAAGTCGCTGCGGCCGGTTGCGATGATCGCGTCCGGTGCCACCGCGCGCGCCGCGTCGGGGAGGATCTCGGGCGTGGGGTTGGCCAGCGCAAAGATGATCGGACGTTTCGCCATGCGCGCCACCATCTCGGGCTTCAGCACGTTGGGCCCGCTGAGGCCAAGGAACAGATCGGCCCCCTCGATCACATCGTCCAGCGTGCGCAGATCGGTGGCTTGGGCAAAACACGCCTTTTGCGGGTTCATGTCGTCGGCGCGCCCCTCATAGACCAGCCCGTGAATATCGCAGAGCCAGATATTCTCACGCTTCACGCCCAGTTTCAGCAGCATGTTCAGGCAGGCGATGCCCGCGGCGCCCCCCCCGGTCGAAACGATCTTGATATCCTCGAACGCCTTGCCCGCCACATGCAGCGCGTTGCGCGCAGCGGCGCCAACCACGATTGCGGTCCCATGCTGATCGTCGTGAAAGACGGGGATGTTCATCCGCTCGCGGCACAGTTTCTCGACGATGAAACAGTCGGGCGCCTTGATGTCTTCCAGGTTGATGGCGCCGAAAGTCGGCTCGAGCGCACAGACGATATCGGCCAGTTTCTCCGGGTCGCTCTCGTTCACCTCAAGGTCGAAACAGTCGATGCCCGCGAATTTCTTGAACAGGACCGCCTTGCCTTCCATCACAGGTTTCGAGGCCAGCGCGCCGATATTGCCCAGCCCGAGCACCGCGGTGCCGTTGGATACCACCGCCACAAGGTTGCCGCGCGCGGTATAGGCCTCGGCGTGGTCGGCGTTTTCCTTGATCTCCAGGCAGGCCTCGGCCACGCCGGGCGAATAGGCGCGGGCCAGATCGCGGCCGTTGGCCATGGGTTTGGTGGCCCGGATCTCCAGCTTTCCGGGCTTGGGAAAGGCGTGGTAATCAAGCGCCGCCTGGCGCTGGCTGGGCTGGTCGGACATCTCGGAAAATCCTCCTCGGGGAACTAGTTTAGCATTAAACTAAATTTGACGTGGGGGAAACCGGGATTTTTGCGCAACAAGGTCGCAGCCCCGCTTGCCAAAGCGGAGCACGGCCGCCACTCTCGCTCCGCGAGGGAGGGACCGATGACCGACACCATAGCCGAGATGCGCCTGCCGACGCAGGAACTGCGCGACGACATCCCCTTTTATACCAAGGTTCTGGGCATGCGGATGGACATGATCTATCCCGCCGACGACCCGCGTATCGCGGTGTTCTCGGGCCACGGCCTGCGCCTGCGCATCGAAAAGGGTGCACCCGAGGCGCCCGGCACCCTGCGCATCCTCACCGATGACCCGGACGGATTCGCCGATGGCCAGCGCCGCCTGACCGCGCCCAACGGCACGCGGATCGAGATCGAGGAACGCCACCCGCCATTGGTGATGCCGCAGACCGAACACACATTCGTGGTGCGCCGGCTCAAGGATCAGGCGCCTTGGATCATCGGACGGGCCGGCATGCATTACCGCGATCTGGTGCCCTCGCGGCTGGGCGGCTCGATCATCGCCAGCCATATCCGCATCCCCGACGGCGGGCCGGTGCCGGACATGGTGCATTTCCACCGCGTGGGCTTTCAGCTCATCTTCTGCATCCATGGCTGGGTCGATGTGGTCTACGAGGATCAGGGCGACAAGATGCGCCTGACCGCCGGGGATTGCTTCATCCAGCCGCCGGAAATCCGCCACCGCGTGCTCGAGGCCAGCGACAACGTGCAGGTGATCGAGATCGGCGTGCCGGCCGAGCATGTCACCGAGATCGACCACGAGATGACCCTGCCCACACCGCACCTGCGCCCCGACCGCGAGTGGCAGGGCCAGCGCTTTGTCTATAACCGCGCCGAGGGCGCCGAATGGTCCCCCTTCCGCCTGCCGGGCTATATCTCCCGCGACACCACCATCGCCGAGAATACCAAGGGCGTGGCCGGGGTGCAGGTGGTGCGCCGGGGGCAGGGCGTGCCGCAATGGGCGGCCCATGACACCGATATCCTCTTCACCTTCGTGATGAACGGCACCGTCACGCTGATGGGCGAGGGGCGCGATCCGTTCCCGCTGGAACAGGGCGACGCCTTCGTGATCCCGCCGGGCATGCGCACCCGCCTGTCCGACCCTTCCGACGATATCGAATTGCTCGAGGTCACGCTGCCCGGAACCTTTACCACCACACTGGGCTAGAACTCCTTCATTCCGCCCAAAATACTCCGGGGGAGTCCGCAGGACGGGGGCAGCGCCCCTTGCCCGGTGGTTCCTCTCGCGCGCGGGTGCGGGATAGGCTATGCATTTCCGACCAGATGATCAAAAACCGGGGAATCGCCATGAGCCTCAAATCCGCCGCCCTGACCGTTCGTGAAAACGCCCATGCGCCTTATTCCCGGTTCAAGGTCGGTGCGGCGATCAGGGCCACCTCGGGCGTGGTCTATGCTGGCTGCAACGTGGAAAACATCGCCTATCCCGAAGGCACCTGCGCCGAAGCGGGCGCCATCGCTGCAATGGTCGCCGCGGGCGAAAGCCGCCTGACCGAGGTCTATGTGGTCGCCGATAGCCCGGCGCCGGTGCCGCCTTGCGGTGGCTGCCGACAGAAACTGGCTGAATTCGGGGATCCGGATGTGGTCGTGACCATGGCCAATCTCGATGGGATCGAAACCGCGATGACCATCGGTCAGCTCCTGCCTGGCGCCTTTGGCGCCGCCCATATGGACAAAAGCTGAACCATGGATGCGCGTGCCATCATTGCCCGGCTCAGACGGCACGAGGTGCCCAGTGCGTCTGAGTTGGCCTGGTTTGCCCAGGGTCTTGCCGATGGTTCAGTCAGTGATGCCCAGGCGGGCGCCTTTGCCATGGGTGTCTGTATGGTGCGGCTTGGCCCCGAGGGGCGCGCGGCGCTGACGCTGGCCATGCGCGATACCGGCGATGTGCTCCACTGGGATTTCGACGGGCCGGTGATCGACAAGCATTCCACTGGTGGGGTGGGCGATTGCGTCAGCCTGGTGCTGGCGCCCGCGCTGGCCGAATGTGGCGCCTATGTGCCGATGATCTCGGGCCGGGGGCTGGGCCATACCGGCGGCACGCTCGACAAGATGGAGGCGATCCCCGGCGTCACCACCCAGCTTGGGCCCGACCGGCTGGCGCAGGTGGTGCGCGACACCGGGGCCGCTATTGTCGGCGCCACCGCCCGCATCGCGCCCGCCGACAAGCGGCTCTATGCCATCCGCGATGTGACCGCCACGGTTGAAAGCCTCGATCTGATCACCGCCTCGATCCTGTCCAAGAAACTGGCCGCCAGCCCCGATGCGTTGGTTCTGGACGTGAAACTGGGCAGCGGCGCCTTCATGAAATCGCCGGACGAGGCGCGCGCGCTGGCCCTTGCCCTGACCGAGACCGCCAATGCCGCTGGCTGCCGGACTTCGGCCCTGATCACCGATATGAGCCAGCCGCTGGCGCCCAGCCTCGGCAACGCGCTTGAGGTGGGTGAGGTGATGCGGGTGCTGACCTGCGGTCACGCTGATGACCCGCTGGCACAGCTCTCGGCGGAGCTGGGCGGCGTGCTGCTGACGGACGCGGGGCTGGCCCCGGACGCGGCCAGCGGCGCCGCGCGCATTGCTGCCATCATCTCAGACGGTCGCGCGGCCGAACGCTTTGGTCGCATGATCGCGGCTGTCGGCGGGCCGGTACACTTCGTCGAGAACTGGCAGCGGTTCCTGCCCGAGGCAACCGTGATCCGCGAGGTTCCCGCCCGCGCGTCAGGCTATGTCACCGCCATCGACGGCGAGGCGCTGGGCCTTGCCGTGGTGGCGCTGGGCGGCGGGCGGCAGGTCGAGACCGATGTTGTTGACCCGGCGGTTGGCCTGTCACGGGTGATCCGGCTGGGCACAGCGGTTAACCCAAGCACCCCGCTCGCCACCATCCACGCCGCAAGGCAAGAGGCGGCAGAGGCCGCCGAGGCGACCCTGCGTGCGGCGATCACCATCGGGCCAGAGCCGGTGGCCGCGCCACCGCTCATCCATGAAAGGATCACGCCATGACCCGTGCCTTTCTGGTGGTGATGGATTCGGTCGGCATCGGCGGTGCGCCGGATTCCGATACTTTCTTTAACGGCGACCGCCCCGATACCGGCGCCAACACGCTGGCCCATATCGCCCAGGCCTGCGCGCGTGGCGCGGCGGAAGAGGGGCGCAGCGGCCCGCTGCATCTGCCCCATCTCGACCGGCTGGGCCTGGGCGCGGCCACCCGGCTGGCTTCGGGTGCGGCCACGCCGGGGCTGGCAGCGGAGGCTTCGGGCCTCTGGGGCTGCGCGCGCGAACACAGCCGGGGCAAGGACACGCCCTCGGGTCATTGGGAACTGGCGGGCCTGCCGGTGCCGTGGGACTGGCACTATTTCCCCGATACCATTCCCGCTTTCCCGAATGATCTGGTGCAGTCGGTGGCCGAGGCTGCTGGCAGCGACGGCATCCTTGGCAATTGCCATGCTTCGGGCACGGTGATCATCGACCGCCACGGGGCCGAGCATATGCGGACGGGCCAGCCCATCTGCTATACCTCCGCCGACAGCGTGTTCCAGATCGCCGCGCATGAGGAAACCTTTGGCCTCGACCGCCTCTTGGCGCTGTGCAAGGCCGTCGCGCCGCGCCTGCATGCGATGAAGGTGGGGCGGGTGATCGCGCGGCCCTTTGTAGGCACGCGTGAGACCGGGTTCACCCGCACCACCAACCGCAAGGATTTTGCCATCACTCCGCCCGCGCCGGTGCTGACCAACTGGGCGCAGGATGCGGGCCGCCATGTGCACGGCGTCGGCAAGATCGGCGATATCTTCTCGATGCAGGGGATCGACGATGTGGTCAAAGGGTCGGATGCCGAGCTTATGTCCCATCTTGCCCGGCTGGTCGGCACCGCCGAAGAGGGCAGCCTGACCTTTGCCAATTTTGTCGAATTCGACAGCCTTTATGGTCACCGCCGCGACATCAGCGGATATGCACGGGCGCTGGAGTGGTTTGACCGCGAGATCGGGCAAATCCTGCAAAGCCTGCGGCCCGGCGACCTGATGGTACTGACCGCCGATCATGGCAACGATCCCAGCTGGAGCGGCACGGACCACACCCGCGAACAGGTGCCGGTTCTGGTGGCCGGGCGGGGGGCAGGGCAGATCGGACAGGTGAATTTCGCCGATATCGCCGCCTCGGTCGCGGCGCATCTGGCTATTCCGGCGCAGGGACCGGGGAGGAGTTTTCTGTGAGCGAAGAACAGCCCCCCGTCGCCGACCTGCCCAAGGTCGAACTGCACCTGCATCACGAAGGCGCGGCACCGCCCGCCCTGATCCGGCAGCTGGCGCATGAGAAAAAGATCGACCTGCGTGGCATTTTCAAGCCAGACGGCTCTTATGATTTCCGCGATTTCGCCCATTTCCTGAGCATCTACGAGGCCGCTTCCTCGGTGCTGACCGGCCCCGAGGAATTCCGCCGCCTGACCTGGGCCATACTGGAACAAAGCGCCGAGAACGGGGTGGTCTATTCCGAGACCTTCCTCAGCCCCGATTTCTGCGGTGGCGGCGATGTCGCCGCCTGGCGCGATTACCTGGCCGCGATCCGCGATGCTGCGGACGCGGCCGAGGCGAAACTGGGCATCACCCTGCGCGGCATTGTCACCTGTGTGCGCCATTTCGGCCCCGATCAGGCCAAGCGCGCCGCCCGCTGCGCCGCCGAGACGGCGGGCGACTGGATCGTGGGGTTCGGCATGGGCGGTAACGAAGGGGTGGGCAAACAGGGCGATTATGCCTGGTCCTTCGACTGCGCGCGCGAGGCGGGGCTGAGACTCACCACCCATGCGGGCGAATTTGGCGGGCCGGACAGCGTGCGCGACGCGGTGCGCGTGCTGGGGGTCGAACGCATCGGCCATGGGGTGCGCGCCATCGAGGACCCCGATCTGGTGCATGAACTGGCCGACCGGGGCGTCACGCTCGAGGTCTGCCCCGGCTCCAACGTTGCGCTGGGCCTCTACCCCTCGTTTGCGGCCCATCCTATCGCGCGGCTGCGCGACGCGGGTGTCCGCGTCACCGTATCCACCGACGATCCGCCGTTTTTCCATACCACGATGCGGCGCGAGTATGAGATGCTGGCCCGGGCCTTTGGCTGGGGGGCAGAGGATTTCGCCGACCTGAACGCCACGGCGCTTGGCGCGGCATTCTGCGATGAAGACACCCGGAGCCGGGTAGCAAAGAGACTGGAGACATCATGAGCCAACATCTGACCGTCGTCGACCACCCGCTGGTGCAGCACAAACTGACGCTCATGCGGGACAAGGGCACCTCGACCGCCTCGTTCCGCCAGCTTCTGCGCGAGATCACCCAGCTTTTGGCCTATGAGGTCACGCGTGAGATGCCGCTGACCACCCGCACCATCGAAACCCCGCTGGAAGAGATGGAGGCGCCTATACTCGCGGGCAAGAAGCTGGCGCTGGTGTCGATCCTGCGGGCGGGTAACGGAATGCTCGACGGGGTGCTGGAACTGGTCCCTTCGGCGCGGGTCGGGTTTGTCGGGCTTTATCGCGACGAGGAAACGCTGCAACCGGTGCAATACTATTTCAAGGTGCCCGAAGGGTTGCAGGATCGGCTGGTGATCGCGGTCGATCCGATGCTGGCCACCGGCAACAGCTCGGCCGCCGCCGTCGATCTGCTGAAACAGGCTGGCGCCACCGATATCCGCTTCCTCTGCCTGCTGGCTGCGCCCGAAGGCGTGGCGCGGATGAAGGAGGCACACCCCGATGTGCCCATCGTCACCGCCTCGCTGGACCGTGCGCTGAACTCCAAGGGCTATATCATGCCCGGTCTGGGCGATGCCGGAGACCGCATGTTCGGCACGAAATAGGGCGAAACTGAGGCAAGTGCCGCTTTACTATCAATAGGTTTTGCGGCATCCTGCCTTCCATATCTTGTGGGGGCAGGCATGAGAGTTACAAGGATTATTGCACTTTCGGTCATCGGACTGAGCGTCGGGTTCAGCACGCTGAACGCTCAGACCTTGCGAAATGCCTCGCCTCCGGCGGAGTTTCCGCCCGCCTCCTACAAGGGAAAGCAATATGTGGACAGCCGCGGCTGTATCTACATTCGCGCCGGGATCGACGGCAACGTGACATGGGTTCCGCGCGTCTCGCGCGAGCGCAAGCAGGTCTGCGGGTACAAGCCCACCGCCGTCGCGGGGGCAACCAGCACCGCGCCGCAACAGGCCGCACCCAAGGTGATCAGCCTGGATCAACCAACCGCGAAACCCGCTACGAAACCCGCCGCCGCAGCGGCACCGAAGCCGCAGGTGCGGACAACGGCCAGCCCCGCACCCCGCACCGCGCCCACGCCCACGGTACGGGCCACCACCGTGCGCCCGGTCGCTGTTCCGACCACGCGGACCACCACCGCACGGCCGACGCCCGTTATCGTGCCGGTCGCTCCGGCCCCGGCGCCGGCCCCGGTCAAGCCGCGCGCGGTGGCTCCGGCGGCCTCTTCAGGGGGCTGCCCCAATGCCTCGGCGCTAAGCCAGAGGTATATCAATCAGACCGGTGTGCGCTGTGGTCCGCAGGCAGAGCCGCCGATCACCTATGGCACCCGCAAGAGTTCCTCGCTCAAGGTGGGGGATACCGGTGTCAGGGTCTCGCTCAACACCCGCGTGGTGCCACAGCATGTCTATGACAAGCGGCAGAACACCACCAATGTGCAGGTGCCCGCCGGATACCGTCCGGTTTGGAACGACGATCGGCTCAACCCGCATCGCGCCGAACGCACCCTGCGCCCGGCGATCCAGTACAGCAACTTTCAGACCCCAGCCGGGTTCCGGGCCGTCGATCGCGAGGATGACCGGCTGAACCCGATGCGCGGCATGCGTACTGCCGAGGGGGATGCGCAGATGGAACAGCTCTGGTCGCGTGATCTGCCGCGCACCTTGCTGCCGGTCGAGACCAATCCCAGAACCGTTACCGTCGAGCATAGCGAGCGTTCGTACACCAATGGTGCCAAGCCGCCTTGGAACCTGCGCCTGTCGACGCGGAATGCTCCGGCCAAGGAACCCCCGGCGCCGACGCGCGGCCGCCGCTAAGGCGGCAGCGACCGGAATGGAACCGATCAGGCCGCCCGATGGGGCGGCCTGATCTGTTTTGTCCTCAGCCGCCGCAGATATCCTGCAAGCGGACCCAGTCGCGGTCGGCCAGAATGGGTTCCAGCTTGCGCCCCGTCATCGGGTCCGCCTCGATCAGGCCCAGCACCGACTCGCCTGTGATGTCGCGGGCATAGGCATAGGGGGAAGACGGGATCGCTGCCTGGCTGAACATCGCCAGCAACGCTTCGTCCGGCTGGTCGGGGCGCGGCTCGGCCAACACCCCTTCGGCGTAACTGTCGAGAATGCCGGGTGTCAGCCCGCCGGTGGTCAGGAGTCGAAACGAGGCAAGCGGCCCCGCGCGATAGAGAAGGTCATCCAGCGGATCCTGCGCCTTGGCGCGGGCGCGCTCGGCCAGGATATAGCCGGCGGCGACCGAGCTGTCCTCGTGGTCGCCGATCAGTGCATGGTTCAGCACCACGATGCCGCCGGGCAGGAACAGGCTGTCGGCGCGTCCACCGGGCACGACGACCAGCCGCTGAACGCCGGTGCGCTGAGCCAGACGGGACAGGATTGCATCGGTATCCTCACCCATGCAGGCCTGACCGGTGACCCGCTCGATCCGGTTCAGCACGGCGCGGCCGATCTCGGCCCGCTTGATTTCGGGCACCACGGCGACCACATGTCGTCGCAACGCACCCGGCAGCCAGAGCGTCAGCACTGCCAGCACAACTGTCACCATCACCGCCACCGTGATCCAGCGGATGCGTCCGGGATGCGCCCGGCGGCTGTCGATGGCCCGCTGCAACCGGTCGATGGCGGTGATCATCGTTGTCTCGCTCTCGGCCAGTTCCAGCGTTTCGCCGGGGTCGCCGTCGGGACAATAGATCGCCGGAAAAGCGCCGGGGTTCTGCCGTTCCAGCGCCGCCAGAGACCAATGGGTCAGGGCGCGGTCGTTGAAATCGGAAATCGTCAGCGTCGCCTCGCCGATCGAGACCACAACCTCGCGCCGTTGCGCATCGGGGGTGGGGCGCCAGAGGCCGGTTGCCTCGATCCGCTCGTATTGCTTGAGAGCTGTCATGCCTGGTACGGAATGCTCGTTCTTGTTTTTTGTTCAGACTACACCTTTGACGGGCCAGCGGCAAACGGCTTGCGCGGCGCCCGAAGTCGCAGGCAAAAACCCCTCTCGGGTGTCGCTATGGGACAAGACCGGGGTCCATGGCCCGGCTATCAGCTTGGGATGCAGGCAGAAAATCCTTCGGCCCCCCTGGCGGCGGCACTCTACATGATCGCGGCGATGAGCATTATCGGCGTGATCGACAATTTCGTGATCCGGCTGGCCGAGAGCATCGGGCTGTGGCAGTTCCATTTCACCCGCGCGGTGATGATGCTGCCCCTGGTGGCGCTGATGTCTCTGATGGGTCTGGGCGGGTTGTTGCCACGCCGCAAGGGCTGGGTGTTGCTGCGCAGCCTCCTGCTGACGGTGGCGATGCTGTTCTATTTCAGCGCTTTGGCCTTCATGCCGATCGCACAGGCGCTGGCGGGGTTGTTCACCTCGCCGATCTTCGTGCTGCTGATCACCGCCTTTGGATTGCGCCAGCGGATCGGACCCTGGCGCATCCTGGCAGTTCTGATGGGCTTTGCCGGTATCCTGTTCGTGTTGCAACCCGATCCGAGCGCCTTCGATGCGACGGTGCTGATCCCGGTTGCGGGAGGGTTCTTCTATGCGTTGGGTGCGGTGGTCACCCGCAACCACTGCGCGGGCGAGAGCACGGCAGCGCTGCTGGCGGCGATGGTGACGGCGCTGGGCCTGACCGGTCTGGCGGGATTGATCTGGCTGGCGTTCTTTCCTGCGGCGCCGGTGCCTGGGCCGGACGGGTTCGTCGCGCGCGGTTGGGTATGGCCGATGGCCGAGGCATTGCCCTGGGTCGCGTTGCAGGCGGTGGGGTCGGCCACTGCGGTGTTCATGCTGATCCGCGCCTATCAACTGGGCGAGCCCTCTTATGTCTCTGTCTTCGAGTTTTCGGTGATGATCTTTGGTCCGCTCTTTGCCTGGGTCGTGCTGGGCGTGGGGTTGGGGCCCTGGCAAATGCTGGGCATCGGGCTGATCGTGCTGGCGGGCGCGATCATCGCGCTCAGATCGGGTTGAGGGCCGCTGCCCGCGCCGCTACCGTGACGGCATGATCATTTCACCGGGTCGCGGCTATATCTTCGTGCACATCCCCAAGACGGGCGGCACCTCGCTGGCGCTGGCGCTGGAGGCACGGGCGATGAAGGATGACATCCTGATCGGCGACACGCCCAAGGCGATCCGCCGGCGCGGTCGTCTGAAGGGGGTTCGGGCGCGCGGTCGCTTGTGGAAACATTCGACCCTGGCCGATATCGACGGGCTGATCGCGCCTGAGGCGCTGGTCGACCTCTTTGCCTTCACCCTTGTGCGCAATCCCTGGGACCGGGCTGTCAGCTATTATCACTGGCTGCGGGTGCAGGGCTTTGACCATCCGGCGGTACATCTGGCCCGGCGGGTGAGGTTCGAGGCGTTTGTCACCGATCCCCAGACGCTGGCGGCCTTTCAGGCCACGCCCGCGGCCAGCTACATGCGCCGTGCCGACGGCGAGGAGCAATGCGCGGCCTATGTTCGGCTGGAGCATCTTGAGGCGGACCTGGCGCCGGTCACCGCGCATCTGGGTTTTGCGCTCAACCTGTCGCGGGCGAACCGGTCCGACCGCGCCGCCGATTACCGCGACTATTACTCGGACCGCGCCGCCGAAATGCTGGGTGAAGCTTGTGCAAGCGATATCGCGCGATTTGGTTATCGCTTCGATTGAGGCGCTGTTGCGCCCGTGGCGCCAATCCTCTGCCAGGTGGTGTATTGTCTGAAAAGACCCGGCCAATGCCACAAACTCGCCCTTGTCGTGGCATGGTTCTGGCATCCGAATCGCGTGTCCTGACCCCATAAATTGGTTAATCCGGCAAGCCAGGCTCTTGCTGCTGCCACATGTAGGGACGGCGCGAATGTTCGGATGGAAAAACAGCAAAGCGGGGGTGAGCCCTACCGATGGGGAAGCCATGGCGGCCCTCGACGGGTTGCTCATTACCGGGCAATCGGGATTTGTGGCGGGGACAATGGTTGTCTCGAATCTCGGCTGGCGACCTGTCGAGACGCTCAAGGTCGGCGACAAGGTGCTGACCTTTGATCACGCGATGCAGACAGTGGCCGATATCCAGCGGGAAAAGGTTTTGCTCCCGCATGGGCTGCCAGCGACGCTGCGTCCGGTGCGACTGCCTCGGGGCGTATGTCACAACCGGCGCGACCTGTGGCTGATGCCCGATCAGGGCCTGCTGGTGGAATGCGAGGCGGCTCTGGATGTGTTGGGTGATCCTTTCGCGGTGGTTCCCGTAAGGTTGCTGTGCGGTTATCGCGGCATCGATGCCGGTCGGCCCGGCGAGCGGGTCGAGATCACCACGTTGGCCTTTCACCAGGACGAGGTCATCTATGTCGAGGGCGGTTTGCTTGCCCATTGTCCCGCGCCTCGGCAGGTGCTGGACGAAACCGATCCGTTGCAGCCCGCGCTCTATGAGCGGCTCACCGGGGCGGCGGCGCGGTTTCTGGTGAACTGTCTGATCGACGATGATGTCGATGACGCGCTGGGTTGCAATCCTGCCGATTTGCCGGGCCTGCCAATACGCCCCCCGCGTCCTGGCCGTCCGGTTGCCCCCAACCCGTTCGGTTGACCGGCACGCCAGCGGGACATTTTCTTGCAAAGAAAATGTCTAAAGAAAATCTTGATTTTCTTTGGCAGAATTTCGCGGAAATTCTGCGCGGCTCCGATACGCTCGGGTATCAGCCTTTCATCAACCGATCCGCCTTCTTGCGGACCAGCACCGAGCGCAGGTCGTGCATGGCCAGCAGCAGCGCATCAGTGACCTCTTCGAGTTGCGCGTCGCTTGCCTTGGACTGGACCCAATGGGTGGTCAGGTTCAGGTAATCCACCGCCCGGTGGATATCGTCGATATCACGCCGCGCCAGCAGGTCGGTGCGCTCGGCCATCCAGCGCTTGATCTCGCGCAGATCCTCGGGGCTGAGCGTGCGCCCGCCCTGCGGCTTGATATCGCCATTCTTGATGTTGACGACGGCAATGTGATCCATCTCGATCCGGCGCTGGCGGTTTTCCGTGTCGACGCGAAAGACAAAGGCGCCGTTTTCCCGGACCCGGAAGTAATAGTCTGGCAATTCGGCGCCCATTCCGGTGTCTCCCGTTTCAGGTCAGTGACGCGCAGAAGCGCTGGATGCGGGTACAGGCCTCGGTCAGGGCCGCATCGGAGGCAGCGTAGCTGACCCGGAAATTCGGGGAAAGCCCGAAGGCCGCGCCAAACACCACCGCCACGTCGGCCTCTTCCAGCAATGCGGTGCAAAAGGTCTCGTCGCTGTCGATCACGGTACCGCTGGGCGTGGTCTTGCCGATCTGGCCCGCGATTGAGGGATAGACATAGAACGCGCCCTCGGGGGTGGGGCATTCGATGCCGTCGATGGCATTCAGCATCGAGATCACCAGGTCGCGGCGGCGTTTGAAAAGCGTCGCGTTCGGGGCCAGGAATTCTTGCGTGCCGTTCAATGCCTCTACCGCTGCCCATTGGCTGATGGTGCAGGGGTTCGAGGTGGATTGCGACTGGATCTTGCGCATGGCCGCGATCAGGTCGACCGGGCCCGCCGCATAGCCGATGCGCCAACCGGTCATCGCATAGGCCTTGGACACGCCATTGCAGGTCAGCGTGCGCTCATAAAGGCCCGGCTCCACCTGTGCGGGGGTGCAGAATTCGAACCCGTCATAGGCGAGATGTTCATACATGTCGTCGGACATTACCCAGACATGCGGGTGGCGCATCAGCACATCGGTCAGCCCCTTCAACTCGTCCCGGCTGTAGCCCGCGCCGGTCGGGTTCGAGGGCGAGTTGAAGATGAACCATTTCGTGCGCGGCGTGATTGCGGCCTCAAGTTGCGCCGGTGTCAGCTTGAATGCGGTCTCCAGCGCGGTTTCCACCACCACCGGTGTGCCGCCGCCCAGCAGCACCATGTCGGGATAGCTGACCCAATAGGGGGCGGGGATGATCACCTCGTCACCCGGGTTCAGTGTCGCCATCAGCGCATTATAGAGCGTCTGCTTGCCGCCGCTGCCGACCGAGACCTGGGCGGGGGTATAGATCAGCCCGTGGTCGCGCTGCATCTTGGCACAGATCGCCTGTTTCAGCTCGATGATGCCATCGGGGGCGGTGTATTTGGTCTTGCCCGCCGCAATGGCGGCGGTTGCGGCATCCTTGATGTTCTGCGGCGTGTCGAAATCCGGCTCGCCCGCGCTCAGCCCGATGATGTCGCGGCCTTCGGCCTTGAGTTCGGCCGCCTTGGCCGTCATGGCAACGGTGGGCGAGGGTTTGACGCGGGACAATGTCGCAGACAGGAAACTCATGGCGGCCTCGGTTTGAATGTTGCGCGTCCCTGTCATAGGGTGCGCCCAACCGACGATCAAGCAGGTTGCGGAGGCAACCGGAAAGGACCGCTATGAGCGACGAAACCGATTGGTACGGACCCGAGGCCGCGACCTTTGGCGACCGTCTGGCTGCGGCGCGCGAGGCCGCGGACATGACCCAGGCGCAACTGGCCCGCCGTCTTGGGGTGAAGAAGAGCACGATCAGCGGCTGGGAAAACGACCTCTCCGAGCCGCGCGCCAATCGTCTGTCGATGCTGGCGGGGCTGCTGAATGTCTCGATCGTCTGGCTGATCACCGGCGAGGGGCAGGGCGGCGAGGCGTTGACCGAGACCGACGAGACCGCCCGCGACATGGCGGCCTTGCTGACCGAATTGCGCAGCCTTCGCGCCGATCTTCAGGCCAGCGGCCAACGCGCCGCGCGGCTGGAGAAGCAGCTGCGCCAGATCATGGAGCAAACCGAGTGAGCGAAAGCCGCGAAACCCGGATCAAACGGATGCGCATGCGGTCGATGCGGCGCGGGATCAAGGAGATGGACCTGATCCTGTCCGCCTATGCCGACCGCAATATCGAGGCGATGGATGCGGGCGCGCTCGATCTTTACGACGCGCTGCTGCACGAGAACGATCAGGATCTCTATCAATGGGTCACGGGGCAGGTTTCTGCCCCGGACCGCTATCGGGATCTGATCGCGGATATCTCGCAAACGTTTCAAAAATAACACAGTTTTCAACTTAACTGATTCTTTGGGTTTTCGTCTCAGAGTGTTCGGCAAGCAGCAGCGAGTCGGAGAGACGGATGAGTATGGAGAGGCAGATCGCCCAGGCCGGCGCCAAAGGTTTCATGGCAAACTATCTGGAGGCGCTGTCTCTGGTCGAGCGGTTGCACCGGCTGCTGCTCGACGTCATCAAGGACGAGTTCGAGCGGGTCGGCGTGCTGGAAATCAACGCGGTACAGGCGCTTTTGCTGTTCAATATCGGCGATAACGAGGTGACTGCGGGCGAATTGAAAAGCCGCGGCTATTACCAGGGCAGCAATGTCAGCTACAACCTCAAGAAGCTGGTCGAGATGGGCTATATGCATCACCAGCGCTGCGAGATCGACCGCCGGTCGGTTCGGGTCAGGCTGACCCAGCGTGGTCGCGAGATCCGAGATGTGGTGGCCGAGCTGTTCATGCGCCATGCCGAGGGGTTGCAAAGCCGTGGCGTGTTGGGGCCCGACGGAATCGAGGAGATCACCTCGGCCCTGAAACGGGTGGAGCGGTACTGGACCGATCAGATCCGGTACATTTATTGAGGCAGGACAGGCCCAGGCAGGACAGGCCCAGGCAGGACAGGCCCAGGCAGGACAGGCGCGTGTAGCTGCGTCGCGGTGCGGGCGGGAAGGGCAGAGAGAACCAGCCCCTCCAGCTCGCGCCGCAGTTTTCGCTCCATTGCGGCCTGATAGTCATCATATCCCAGCGCCACCTCGACAAAGGCGCCGGGTCCCAGGATCACCCAGGCGCCGTAATAGGCCGACAGCTCTCCAATCTGGGTCTGGCGGAGGTCCGTGGAGGTCATGCTGTCCGCGCCAATCACCAGCGCGTTGACGGTCAGGCCGGTGCCCTCCAGCGCGGCTTTTACGGCGCGGGGATGCGGACCCATGTTGTGCTTGCCATCGCCGGACAGGTCGAGTGTGCGTTTCCAGCAATCGGGCTGTTGGGCCAGCAGGGTGGCTCCGTGTCGCATCGCGGGGCCGACGGCCGTTCCCGGCGGCGCCGTAGTCCGGCGGGTGGCGCGGAGGGTGGCCGCGACCGCCTCCATATCGGCTGTGGTGCCGATCTGCCGCCAGGGCAGGATCAGGCGCTGAAACCCCGGTTCGCTCCATTCATAGACGGCCAGCCGGATCGGGTGGCCGGGCATCGCCAGCAGGCGCGACTGAACCGCGGGCGACAGCAGCGCGGCGGCCAGCCCGTCGAGTTGCAACCGGTATTCGCGCGCATCGACCGAGCCGGATACGTCGAGCCCCAGTGCCAGCGCCTGCCGACACCCGGCCCAACCGGGCGCTGGCACCAGCAGGACCAGAAGCGCCAACACGCGGATCATCGCAGCCCCCCGATCACCAGCCCGGACAGTTCCCGTTCCAGCTTGCGCCGCATGGCGCGTTCGAAATCGGCAAAGCCCTGCGCCACCTCGAGAAAGGCGCCGGGGCCATGCAGCACCTCGGTCTCGAAATAAGGGATCAGCTGAATCTCGGTCTCGTATTCGGCCCCGTTGATCGCCAGCCCGTTCACGGTAATCCCGTCAAACGCCGGTGTGGCATAGGCCGCGCGTGGGCCGAAGCCCTCGTTATTCTCGCCATCGCCCGACAGGTCGATCGTGTGGAACAGGCAGTCGGGACCCCGCGCCCGCAGCGCCGCGCCATAGGCCAGCGCGTGTCCCATTGCGGTGGGCGCCTCGGTCGTGGCGCGTTGAGACGCCGCAATCCGGGCGGCGGCGCTCTCCAGATCGGCGCGCGAGCGGATCAGCACCCAGTCGACCAGCAGGTGCTGGTCGGTCGGCCCGCTCCACTCATAGGCGGCAAGCGCCACCGGTTGCGGTGTCGACAAGGCCGCGCGCACCACTTCGGGGGCCAGCAACGCCATCGCCAGCCCCTGCCGCTGCAACCGATCCTCGCGGGCATCGACCGAGCGCGACACATCGAGCGCCAGGGCAAGGGCCAGGCGGCATTCCACAGCCGACGCCTGCGTTGCCAGCACTGCAAGCAGACAGGCGGCGGCGGCCCGGCGCATCACCAGTGGCCGGTGCTGTCCATGCTGACCCAGGGTTCGGCCGGGTCCAGCGCGGCACCGTTCTGCAAAAGCTCGATCGAGATATTGTCGGGCGAGCGGATAAAGGCCATGCGCCCGTCGCGCGGTGGCCGGTTGATGGTGATACCGTTCTCTTGCAACATCGCGCAGGTGGCATAGATGTCGTCGACCCCATAGGCGAGATGCCCGAAATGGCGGCTGTCGCTGGGCAGCCCGTCGTCACCATCCCAGTTATAGGTCAGTTCCAGCGGGGTCTCGTCCTGACCGGGTGCGGCAAGATAAACGAGGGTAAACCGCCCCTCTTCGCTGTCGTAGCGGCGGATTTCGCGTAGGCCGAGCAATTCGTAGAAGGCCATGGATTTTTCCAGGTCCTTCACGCGGACCATGACATGCAGATATTTGAGCGGCATCGCTTGATTTCCTGTTCTGGGTGTCGGGCGAAGCCTAGCGCAGTGGCCGGCAATGTCGAGACCACCTAGAACGCCGATTGGATGCCGAAATTCACTCCGAACCGGCGCGCGTCATAAAGCGCGATGTTGCTTTCGGTGCGCGAGGCGCTGATGCGCATGGTCGGGTTGAAGCCGTAGTAGTCTATCTTGTTGAAGATCAGCGTGAAATCGGCCTCGTACCTGTCCTCTTGCCGGCCGTTGCGATCATGTGGGGACACGTCATAGTCGCGGCTGCGCGCCCAGAGGCCCAGCTGTGCTGTGGCGCCAAGGATCGGTTTGGCAAAGGTGATCTGGGCGCGCAGCGCGATTTCGTCGAACTCGTCTGCGGCCACGTCAGAGGTCGCCACCGCCCCGGTCAGATTGGTCCACAGCGTCGTCCCCCCCGCGAGCGGCAGGGTATAGGACAGATCCGCGCGTATCGTGTCCTGATCGCTGCGGGTCACGCCCCATTGCCGCTCGGCGGCGATGCGGGCGTTGATCTGGCGCCCCCTGTCCAGCTTGTAGCTTTGCCCCAGGCTGAGCCGCGCAAAGCGGGCATATTCGTTGCCGCCATACCAGCTCTGCCCGACATCGACAAAGAAACGGTATTCGCCGCGCCGGTCGAAATTGATGCCGCGCTGGCCATAGCCCAGCGTGTAGGAGGCGAAGGAAAAATCGCTGGCACGGGCGGTTGGGGCAATGGCCTTGGCCTCGGAGGACAGCGAATAGGCGCGCAGATCGACCGACAGGATCAGGTCATGCGCGCGGGTCGGCAATTCGCGAAACCGGTAGCGAGTGGTCAGGCCCAGCGCATATTCGATTCCTGACAGCGCCCGCGCCGATCCGCCCAGCTGATATTCGACCGGCTGGCCATAAAGGACTTCGGACAGTTTGTAGTTCAGGAACGAGGACCGTTGCGAGGAACCGTTGTTGATATTGCTGTCCGGGGTGATCGCAAAGGACAGTCGCGTCAACCAGGGGTTGCGCGCCCGGACATAGCGGAAATCGCGCACGGCGATCCGGCTCAACTCCTCGGACGGGGCATGTTCGACGGCGCGGCGCAGCCACCATTGCGCGAGGGTGCGGCGGTCATCCGAGGCGAGCGCCTGGGCCATGACCATCGAGCTTGCGAATTTCTGCTCGTCGGTTTCGGACAGCCGCCAGGCCTGTTGGGCAGAGCTGCGCGCCTCGTCAAAGCGGCCAAGCGTGCGGGCCGCGCGAGAATGTACCAGCAGCGCCTGCCGGTCCGCCGGATCACGCTGCAACAAAGCCTGCGCATAGCTATAGGCCTGTTCCGGCGCCCCGATGCGGAGCGCCTGGACGGCGGTGGCCCTGAGTTCATCGGGGCTCAGCCTGACCGGCGCCTCGGCACCGAGCACAGAGGGCAGCAACCCGGTCAGAAGGGCCAGAGCCGCGATGGGGCGGCGTATCTTTCCCCACGGCCGCATCACCGGCCTCAGTTGTAGACGATGAAGCCGCCGGTCTCGCGAACCGAGGTCGCAGCCGGGTCGCGCTTGGTTTCCAGCACCACCACGCCCACGATCTCTTGTGCCCTGTCACCCGAGACGATGGCATAGTAATTGCCTTCCTCGAACAGCAGCGCCTGGCCTTCGTTGTTCACGAAATAGCTGGTCATCTGACCCAGTATCTCGCCATTGTCGTCCATCACGCCGGGACCGACCGTGAATGTGGCGGTCGGGATTTCCCTCAGGGTGGCGTTGTTCTGGGTGTTGATCCGGTTCAGCGTGGTTTCGGTAACGTCGTTGCCGTCCATGTCAAAGATGCGGCGATTGCGGATTTCGCCGCGTACCGCGTCCCCTCGGGTGCCGGTGGTATCGTTGAAATCGTCAAAGTCGATGGCGATGCGGATATCACCGGTGGTGTATTCCAGCGCACCGACACCGTTGTAATCGCGCAAGCCCGCAACGTTCCCCGAGAACAGCGCCTGGCCGGTGGTCGGCAGGTTCACCTCGTTATTACGCTGGTAGATGAAACCGCCAAACCCATAGCCGACATAGGCGCCGGTCCGCACGATGGCGAATTGCGTATTGCCCGAGGTCGAGACGCCATAAATGGCGCGGTGGCGGAACTGGTTGACCGGCTGGCCATCGAAACTGTCCAGGAACTGGGCGTCAGCCTCGTAGACCGCATAGGGGCCGAGGCTGCCGACTGTGGTTCCGCGGGAATAGGTATTGTCGCCATCGAAGCCGAGGTTGTCGACCGAGAAGGTGTCGTCGGCGGCGTTGTAACGGACATCACGGGCAAAACCGTTACCGTTATAGGCGGTTTCGGTGCTGGTGGGTTCGCTTCTGAAGATCCCGGTTCTTGCGGTGGGCGAAGTTGTTCCCGGCGGAAGCGTACGATCACCTTGGATGGGCGAACCTGTATCGCCGCCCGTGTCGCCACCGCTGCCACCGTCGCCGGATCCATCACCAGTTCCAAATACGGCATCGGAGCCACCGCACGCTGCCAACACAACGCACGTTGCGACCGCAACGAGATGGGGTTTCATAACTGCCTGCCTCTGCTCTTTTGTCAGATCATTTTGGCCGATAGTCCGGTCTGATGACACGAAAGTCAATCGCAACCTGAGCGGGTTGTCGGAAAGCGAAACAGGGTGTCCGAAAAGCCATACCTCATATGGCGGTTTTGGTACGGCGCGCGGCCATATATAGTATAGCTGCGACTCATGTAGTGAAAGGACACCCGATGCCGCTTTCCCCGGAACAATTGGCCGAGATCGAGGCCCAGCGGGCGCAGACCGCGCCGACCCGCCGTGTCGTGTCGCCGGGGATGGAGGAGCATCTCTATACCGCGCATCCGGTGCTGGATCACGGCTTTGTCCGGGTGATCGACTATATGGGCGACGATGCGGCGATCTGTCAGGCGGCGCGCGTCAGCTATGGCAAGGGTACCAAATCGGTGCAGAATGACGAAGGTCTGATCCGCTACCTGATGCGGCACTGGCACTCGACCCCGTTCGAGATGTGCGAGGTCAAGCTGCATGTGAAACTGCCGGTTTTCGTGGCCCGACAGTGGATCCGGCACCGCACCGCCAATGTGAACGAATACTCGGCGCGCTATTCGATCCTGGATCGTGAATTCTATATCCCGGCGCCCGAGCATGTGGCGGCGCAATCGGCGGTCAACAACCAGGGCCGGGGCGAGGCGCTGCAAGGGGAGGAGGCGGCGCGCGTGCTGGAGATCCTCAAGGCCGACAGTGCCCGCTGCTACGACAATTACGAGGCGATGATCGGACAGGAAGGTCAGCAGGGCCTGGCGCGCGAACTGGCGCGGATGAACCTGCCAGCCAATATCTATACCCAATGGTACTGGAAGGTCGATCTGCACAACCTGTTCCATTTCCTGCGGTTGCGTGCAGACGCGCATGCGCAATACGAGATCCGGGTCTATGCCGAAACCATGTGCCGCCTGGTCGCCGACTGGGTGCCGTTCGCCTACAAGGCGTTCGAGGATTACCGGCTGGGTGCGGTAAACCTGTCGGCGCAGATGGTCGACAGCCTGCGCCGGATGCTGGCAGGCGAGGCGGTGACACAAGAGACCTCGGGCCTTTCGGCGCGCGAATGGCGCGAATTCCAGGACGTCATCGGCCGGTAATACGCCTTGAAGTTGAAAAATCGCAGATAATCTGCCATCCTCCCCCTGTTTTCCGGGGGGAGGATCGATGCGTAGATCGTTTCTGGGTTTGTGCCTTGCCGTGCCGCTTGCCGCCTGTGTGCAGCATGAAGGAACCTCGGGCGGCGATACTGCCAGGCTGATTTTCTTTGGCGGCGCCAATACCGACAGGATGAACATCGTTCTGCCGGATTTCCCGACCGAACGCTGTGCCCTGCGCAAACCTCCGCCACCGCCGACGGACGGCGACCGAGAAGCGGCGCTGTTGCGGACGGCGCTGTTATCCATTGTGACCAACGTGTTGACCAATGCGGTGGTCGAGGGCGCGCGAAAATGGGCACAGCGCTATCAGGCGCGCTATGTCGGTTCGGCAAACTTCTCGAATTTCCAGATCGGGCGCACCACAAACGATATCCGCTGCGTCGGTATCGTCCGCATGGGGCCCTTGAGTACCGACAAGACCCGTCGCGATCTCTATTCGGCGATCGTGCTCGAGCTGAAGGAAATCGGCGATGGTGCCATGTTCGTAAGGCCCGTCTATTCCTATACCCCGGTGCTGAAGGCCGCGACCAGCGTGAAGGCCGAGGAAATCGGCTGGGCAGGGGCCGCCGTCACCCTGTCTGTGGCTGCGGTCGATGCCGACGGCGAATTGGTCAGCCACTCGCAAAGCCTGGGATTGAGACCTGCAAGGGCAAATGTCTCATCGCCTTTTGGGGGCGTCCGGCACAGGGCGGTTCCCGAGATCTATCCCGACAGTCCTGAGGGCGGATACGATACGGCGATCATGCCCTATCATCAGGGGCGGCCGGTCACGTTGAGTATCGCCGTTACCGAGGTTGGCGCGGGCGCAAACGATGCCAAGGCCCTTGCCGGCGCGGTAGAGGCGAACAAAGGGGCGATTGCGACCCTGATCAGCGGGTCGCTACAGCGGGCATCCGATTGAGGCCGGAGGCCGCGTCGCGGTCATCGGGTGACCGGCGGCCGTGCGTCCCGGCCGCCGCCAGATGCATGACCCGGAAACAACCGGGCTGGTCCCGTTACAGTGGCTTGATGTCTCCGGCCATCTTGCGGCCGTCACGTCCGTCCAGCATTTCAAAGGACACTTTCTGGTTGTCGGCGAGTCCAGTCAGACCGGACCTTTCGACAGCCGAAATATGTACAAAAACGTCCTTGCCCCCATCATCAGGGGCAATGAACCCGTAACCTTTTGTTGCGTTAAACCATTTCACGGTGCCGGTAGGCATGTCCCGTGTCTCCTTCTACCTTCCAGGTCACCCCTGTAATTGTCGGGGTCGTGATCGGGCGACCGGACAGGCGAACGCCCGGTCCAGCATGAACATGCCGGACGCCGACAGGCCGGAAGCTCCGGCCACAAGATTGCACGGTGCGTGCAAAAATCAAGAAAAAGGGGGTGTCGAGGCGCAAAATGCGCGATATTTCCGCAGTAACAAGAAGGGGGCGCCATGCTGATCTATGGTCTGAAGAACTGCGATACCTGCCGCAAGGCGTTGAAATCCCTGCCGGATGCGCGGCTTGTCGATGTGCGCGCCGACGGGATCGATCCGGCGGTCCTGGGCCGGGCCTGGGCGCGATTTGGCGGCGATCTTCTCAACACTCGCTCGACCACATGGCGTGGGCTGGACGAGGCCGAGCGCGCGCGCGCGCCGCTGGACCTCATTGCCGAGCATCCCGCGTTGATGAAACGGCCGCTGATCGAAGCCGGGGGGGAATTTTACCTCGGTTGGACCCCCTCCACCCGTCAGGCCCTTGGTCTGGACTAGGACCGGCCTTATGTCGGTCCTGTAGGAAAACGCAGGAGAGAACCCAAGATGCGCAATGCCGCCCTTGTTCTGGGGATCATCGCCGGTCTGATCGGTATGTTGGTCGGCTTTTTCAGCTTTGGCTATGTCGAGGCGATCGAGCATTTCGGCGAAATCGACGGGCTGGCCGAGCAGGTCGAGAATGCCGATCTGGTGCAGATGACCTCGATCATCGCGCCGATGCTGGCGATTGCGGGCGGTGCCATGGCGCGGTCGCGGGCGCTTTGGGGCGGGGTGCTGCTGCTGGTGTCGGCGGCGGGGATGTATCACGCCTTTGGCTTCAACGTGTTCACCATGTTCCCCATCGCCTTTGCCGCGGTGGGCGGGGTTCTGGGCGTGGCCGCGGGCAAGCCGGACGAGCCCAAGGCGCATTTCTGAAGGTTCTGGCCCACGCCGGGGGCGCGGGCCAACAAGGTGTTCAGGCCATGGCCGCCTGGGTGCGACCGCGCATCAGCGCATCGACCGACAGCGCCCCGGCGCCCTTGATCACCAGCAGGCTGAGGGTGAACACCCAGAACAGGCGCTGGTCCATGATCACGCTGCTGGCCTGATTGTCGAACCAGGCGCCCAGCGTGGCCAGATCGGTGGCGCCGTGGCCATAAACGTCGGTCAGCGACTGCACCACCACGAAACCGATCATGCCGAGCGCGGCCAGACGGGTGAACAGGCCGATGACGATCAGCAGCGGCAGGATGAATTCGGCATAGGTGCCCGCCATGACCACGGCCCAGTGAAACAGGCCCAGTTGCGATACGTCATAGCCGACCGCTTCGAGTTGTTTCGGGAAAATCTGGCTATAAGCGCCGATCGAGGGGCTGAAGAGGCCGAAAATCCCATCCCCCAGCTTGGTCAGGCCGGAATTCCAGTAATAGACCAGCAGCACGGCCGCAAAGGTGAAACGGGCAAACAGTGGCAACAGCCAATCTCCGGCGGTTTCCACCAGGCCGAAGACACGGTTATGGATCGAGACGAGTGGGTTCATTGTCTTGTCCTTGCTCTGTGAGTGAGGTGATGGCGCCGCCCTGGAGCAGCAGGGCGAGCGTGGCGCCTAGGTCGAAATCGGGGGTCTGTTCGGCGGCGGCCTCATAGGCCGCGCCGATGGTGGCGCTGCCTTGCAGCGCGATGATCCAGTCGGCACCGCCGGGGGGCAGCAGCTGCGGGATCGGGTCATATTCGGGCCGGGTGATCAGCACGTCCTGCGCCTCGGGCATCGGCTTGGGTGCGCCGTCCTCGGTATTGAACCGCCAGATCGCGTGGATCGGCCAGGGCGAGCGCAACAGGCGCATCGCGGGGGCGAATTCCAGTCGCGAAGCCATCAGCGCCTCGGGGTCGATGGCCAGAACCTGCGGGTCGATGGGCGTGCTGTCGGCGGCGTGATAGGCATGGCGCAACGCCAGTTCCAGCCGCGCCACATCCGGCAGATAGCCCAGATGCGACAGCTGCTGCATCCCGGCCAGAAACTCGGGGAATGTCTCGCCATAGAACATCATCAGCGGCGATGTGGGGGGATGCTGGCGCAGGTAGATGCCTGCAAGCCCGTCCATGTTCTGCGTACCCAGCAGTTTGGCGATCACGGGAAAGGCCTGGTGCATCGCCTCGGTCAGCGAGACCGCGACATTGTTGCGATAGACGTCAAACCGCCGGCCCGCCGGCTGCGCGCCCGCGTCGCACAGGCCCTGCGGCACCGCGCTGGCCGGGTCCAGCAGCGCGGTGTGGAACTGGGTTTGCGAGACGCTCATGCCGGGATGCGCTCCAGCGCCCTTTGCGCGCGCGCCGCCTCGGCCCGCAACACGGGCCAGTCCGGCACATCGGTATCCCATTCGATCAGGATCGGTTTCGGCCCGGACCGGTCGAGCACGTAGTCGAGCAACGCCCAGACCGGATCCACCACCTCGCGCCCGTGGCTGTCGATCAGCAGCGGGTGGCCGTGGTCGTCGGTATCCTCGTCATGGCCGCCCAGATGAATCTCGCCCACATGCTCCAGCGGATAGGCGTCGATATAACCCTGCGGTGAAAAGTCGAGATTTGTGGCCGAAACAAAGACGTTGTTGACGTCCAGAAGCAATCCGCAACCGGTGCGCCGGGCGATTTCGCGCAGGAAATCGGGCTCGGACCAGGTGCTTTCGGCAAAGGCCAGGTAGGAAGAGGGGTTTTCCAGCAGCATCCGGCGCCCGACCACATCCTGCACCTGGTCGATGTGATCGCAGACACGCGTCAGCGTGGCGTCAGTATAGGGCAGCGGCAGCAGGTCGTTCAGGAAATGGCTGTCATGGGTGGACCAGGCCAGATGTTCCGAGAAACTGGCCGGGTTCAGCCAGCCCACCAGATGTTTCAGCCGGGCCAGATGGTCGGCATCCAGCGCACCTTCGCCACCAATCGACAGGCCGACCCCATGCACCGAGATCGGGAACCGCTCGGACAGTTGGCGCAGTTGCGCCAGCGGACGGCCGCCATCGCCCATGTAGTTTTCGGCATGGATTTCCAGCCAGCCCACCGGGCCGGGCGCCTCGAGGATTTCTGCGAAATGCTGCGGCTTGTACCCGACGCCCGGCTTGGCAGGCAGGTGGGTATCGGTTCGCGAACTGTCCAGCATCTGTCCAATCCTTTGCGGCAATGGGGGATGGGCAAGGAGATAGAAAGAATAGGGGCGGGCCGATGCTCCGGCCCGCCCCGCGTTCCGGTGCCGGCTTATGCGGGCAGGTCACGCTCCAGCGCTTCCAGAGAACCCTTGCGGGCCGAGCCATCGGCCTGGGCGGGCAGTTCCATGCTTTCGCAGGTGCCCGCATCGACCAGAGTCCAGGCATTGCCCTGGTAATCCACGGTCGAGGTACCGGCACAGGTGGTGCCGGGGCCGGCGGCGCAATCGTTCTTGCCGGCCAGCGAAACGCCATAGCATTTCTCCTTGGCCTGGGCGCTGGCGGTGGTGGCGGTGCCAGCCAGTGCTGCTGCAACGGCGCCTGCGATGGCAAGGGTCTTTGCGGTGTTCGACATGTCGTTCATCCCTTCGTGATCGTGTGATATGTCTGCTTTGGACAGTTCAAAGGTAGTGTGCGGTGGGCGCCGTTTGAATTCACGACCCCGTGTCTCACATTCCCGTCAGAATTCTTGGGCAAGTGTTGCGATAAACAAAGGGATTCTTGCGGCGTGGGCCGGAAATGTTACAGGCCAGCCCCCGGTCCGGGGGCTGGCCTGCGCAGCGTTCGTGAGAATTGTTACAGAAGATCGGGGGGCGTCGCGGCCTGTCCCAGCTCTTTTGTAACATCCGCCAGGCTCTGCACGCTGGTTTGTTTTTCGCCCAGCCGACGGACCGATACGGTCCGCTCCTCGACCTCGCGTTGACCGACGGCCAGGATCACCGGAACCTTGCCCACCGAATGCTCGCGGACCTTGTAGTTGATCTTCTCGTTGCGGGTGTCGGCCTCGGCCCGAACGCCTGCGGCACGCAATTCGGCCACCACCTGATGCACATAGTCGTCCGCCTCCGAGGTGATCGAGGCGACCACCACCTGGCGCGGCGCCAGCCAGAAGGGCAGCTTGCCCGCGTGTTCCTCGATCAGGATGCCGATGAACCGCTCGAACGAGCCCAGCGTTGCGCGGTGCAGCATCACGGGGCGATGCTTGGCCCCGTCGGCGCCGACATAGGTGGCGTCCAGCCGCTCGGGCAGCACGAAATCGACCTGGAAAGTGCCGCATTGCCAGTCGCGCCCGATGGCGTCGGTCAGCACGAATTCCAGTTTCGGGCCATAGAAGGCACCCTCGCCCGGATTGAGCTCTGGCTCGATCCCGGCGGCGCGGGTGGCGGACAAGAGGGCGCTTTCGGCCTTGTCCCAGACCGCGTCCGATCCGGCGCGGGTTTCGGGCCGGTCCGAGAACTTGACCTTGAAGCTTTCGAAGCCGAGGTCCTTGTAGATGGCGCTAAGGAAGCGGATGAATTCGGCGGTTTCCGCCTCGATCTGTTCCTCGGTCGAGAAGATATGCGCGTCATCCTGGGTAAACCCGCGCACCCGCATGATACCATGCAGCGCGCCCGAGGGCTCATAGCGGTTGCACGAGCCGAACTCGGCCATCCTGAGCGGCAGGTCACGGTAGGATTTCAGCCCGACCTTGAAGATCTCGACATGGCAGGGGCAGTTCATCGGCTTGAGCGCATTGACCGCCTTTTCGCGGGCATGTTCCTCGTCCACCTCGACGATGAACATGTTCTCCTGGTATTTCTCCCAATGACCCGAACGCTCCCACAGCTTGCGGTCGACGACCTGGGGCGTGTTCACCTCGACATAGCCGCCGCGGCGCTGCTGGCGACGCATATAGTCCTGCAACTCGGTATAGATCGTCCAGCCGTTGGGGTGCCAGAACACCTGGCCCGGCGCCTCTTCCTGCATGTGAAACAGGTCCATCTCGCGGCCCAGCTTGCGGTGGTCGCGCTTGGCGGCCTCTTCCAGCATGTGCAGATGCGCTTTCAGCTTTTCCTTGCCGGTGAAGGCGACGCCATAGATGCGTTGCAGCATCGGGCGTTTGCTGTCCCCGCGCCAATAGGCGCCGGCGATGGACATCAGCTTGAACGCGTCGCCGGGGACCTGGCCGGTGTGTTGCAGGTGCGGGCCGCGACACAGATCCTGCCAATGGCCGTGCCAGTACATGCGGATCGGCTCGGTGCCGGGAATAGCCTCGATCAGCTCGACCTTGTAGGGTTCGTTATTGGCCTTGTAGAATTCGATCGCGCGCGTGCGTTCCCAGACCTCGGTGGTCACGGGCTCGCGCTTGTTGATGATTTCTTTCATCTTTTTCTCGATCAGGCCGAGATCTTCGGGAGTGAAGGGCTCCGCACGGTCGAAATCGTAATACCAGCCGTTCTCGATGACCGGGCCGATGGTCACCTTGGTCGCTGGCCAGGTCTCCTGTACGGCGCGGGCCATGATATGGGCCAGGTCGTGGCGCACCAGCTCGTTGGCTTGCGCCTCGTCGGCCATGGTGTGAATGGCGATCTGCGCATCGGCCGAGATGGGCCATTGCAGGTCCCAGTGCTTGCCGTCGACGGTGGCGGAGATGGCTTTTTTCGCCAGCGAGGTGGAGATATCGGCGGCGACCTGCGCGGGCGTTACGCCTGCGTCATAGGATCGTGCATTGCCATCGGGAAAGGTGAGAGAGATCTGGGCCATATCTGGCGGCTCCTCGTCGGTTTGGCGCCCACTGAACGCCCGGTTGCGGGTTATGGTGTCCGCCCGATTTGGCAGGGGCCGCAGACGAAGTCAAGGCAGCAGACTTTCGCAGAAAGTCTGTGCCCAAAGTTTCGCGAAACTTTGGGCCGGCCGCGCGGTCAGCGCGCGGCAAAGATGGCATAGGCCATCAACAGAGTGCAGATCCAGCCCGCGCTGAACAGGATGGGGCGCAGCGGCATCCGGGCATAGCCCGAGATCATGCCCGCCGCATGCAGCACCCGGATCCAGAAAAAGGCGATCGCGGTCCAATAGGTCAGCGTCGAGAACCCGTTCATAAGCGCCAGGATCAGCACCAGCACCGCAAAGGGCATCGCCTGCTCCAAGAGGTTCAGATGCGCCCGGTGGGCGCGCTGCACCCAGGGGCGCAGATTGGAAATCTGCGCTGGCCGGGCGAAGGCCTCTTCTTGCGAGGGATCGGTGGCGATGCCGACGACATAGGGAATCCAGAGCGAGGCGGCGAGGATCATCAGGCAGGTGAGAATGCCCAGTTCGGTGGGAAAGCTCTCCATCATGCGGCCCCTTTCAGCGCGGTTCCGGTTTCCAGATAGCTCTTGAGCGAGGCGGCCAGGCGTGCCCAGCCTTCGCCGATGCCATCCTGCCCGGCGGCAAGGTTGTAGTGCTCGATGGTCAGCTTGCAGATCTCGCCCTGAGGTTCGATCAGATAGACCATTTCCGAGGCTACGGCGCCCGGCCCCATGAAAAGCGGCTCGAAGCTCATCTCGATGCGGGATTTCGGGTCAAGCTTTCGGGTCACCTGCCGCAACATCGCGCCGCCGGCGGGAGTGATGAACTCGACAGTCTCGCCGGGCGAGACCGCACCGCGTACCTCGTTGCAGAGGAAGTGATAGGCCGCCATCTGCTCGGTCTCGGTCAGCGCCGCCCAGAGCGCATCCTGTGTGCAGCGGATGAATGTCTGCATCATGAAATCGGGCTTTCCCATTCTGTTCTCCGTTTCCAATTTCTCTTTCAGCGCGGCCAGCCCCTGTGCCTGCGGTTGCAGGAAGGGCGCCACCCAGCGGTTGATCATGTCCTGCAAGGGCAGGGGATTGAGGTAATGGTATTTGAACCGCCCCTCGCGACGGCTGAGGACCAGATGCGCCTCCTCCAGCAGCTTGAGGTGTTTCATGACCCCGAACCGGGTCATGTCGAACTTGCTTTCCAACTCGCTCAGGCTTTGCCCGTCCTTCTGGCGCAATTGATCCAGAATGGCGCGGCGGGCGGGGTCGTTGAGAGCTTTGAAAAGTATGTCCATGTTGCGACTATATGTGATTCTATAGTCACGTGACAATATGGTAACTTAATGAGCCTTGCACCCGCCTGCAAAGCGATGGAGGCTTGGGAAAACGACCAGCAAAGGAAAAGCCCGGTGAGCGATACTCTGACAACCGACCAGGGGCGCAGCCTCGCCTATCATCTCACCCCGGGCGACGGCCCCTGCATCGTGTTCCTGGGCGGGCTGAAGTCGGACATGGAGGGTACCAAGGCGGTGCATCTGGAGGCCTGGGCACGTGGGCGGGGGCATGCGTTTCTGCGGTTCGACTATTCCGGGCATGGTGAAAGCTCAGGCATATTCGACGAGGGCGCGATCGGGGACTGGCATCAGGATACGCTGGCCGTTGTCGATAGCCTGACCGAGGGGCCGTTGATCGTGGTGGGTTCGTCGATGGGCGGCTGGCAGGCGCTCTTGCTGGCGCGGGCGCGGCCAGGGCGGATCGCGGGCATGGTGACCATCGCCGCAGCGCCGGATTTCACCGAGGACGGCTGGTGGGCCGGGTTTGACGCGGGCCAAAAGGCGCAGCTGGCGGCCGAGGGCCGGGTGGAGCTGCCCTCGGACTATATGGAACCCTATATCGTCACCCGCCGGATGATCGAGGATGGGCGTAATCATCTGGTGCTGCGCGCGCCGCTGCATCTGCCGTTCCCGGTGCGCTTCCTGCAAGGTACCGCCGATACGGCGGTGTCGGTCGATACGGCGGTGCGCCTCTTGAATCATGCCACCGGGCCCGACATGCGCCTCTTGCTGGTCAAGGATGCCGATCACCGCTTTTCGGACGAGGCCTGCCTGAAGATCATCGAGGACGCGGTGATCGACGTGCGGGGAGTGGGCTGATGCGACGGTTTGGGAAGTTTCTGGGGCGTGTCCTGGCTGTTCTGGCGCTGGCGGGGGGGCTGGCCTGGTGGTTTGGCCCCTACGAAAACGTCGATCTGAAGGCCCGTTTCGACCCGCGCAAGTTCGGCGAGGGAGTGCAGGTCTATTTCGAGAGTATCGAGTCGCGTTTTGCCGATATCACGCCGGGTGTCGAAAAACGTGTGGTCTGGACGCCGGACGGATATGAGCGCCGGACGCGCTATGCGCTGGTCTATCTGCACGGGTTCTCGGCCACTTCCGAGGAAATCCGCCCGGTGCCCGATCGCATAGCCCAGGCGCTGGGCGCCAATCTGGTCTATACCCGGCTGCAAGGTCATGGGCGCGGCAGCGATGCGATGGAGCAGGGCAGCGCATCGGGCTGGATGCGGGACGCGGCCGAGGCGCTGGCAGCGGGCCGTGCGGTTGGCGAGCGGGTGATCGTCATGGCCACCTCGACCGGTGGCACGCTGGCGGCGGCGGCGGCGCTGGACCCCGGCATGTCGGCGGATGTGGCGGCGATGATCCTTGTCTCGCCCAATTTCGGGGTGAACGACCCAATGGCCTTTGTTCCGACCCTGCCGGGCGCGCGCTATTGGTTGCCCGCGGTCATGGGTGGCGAGCGCGATGCCAGCAGCCCGGACCCGGAGAAAAACATCTATTGGACCACCCGTTACAGCTGGTCGGCGCTGGTGCCGATGGCGGCCTTGGTCAAGACGGTGATGGCGCTTGATTTCGGGCAGGCCCGGGTGCCGGCCCTGTTCTGGTTTTCGCCCGACGACAAGGTGGTGCGCCCCGATCTGACGGGCGAGGTCGCCCGGCGCTGGGGCGGACCGGCCGAGATGCGCACCGTCACCATAGGGCCGGGCGACGACCCGTCCTCGCATGTGATCGCGGGCGATATCATGTCGCCGGGGCAGACCGATATCGCGGTTGCGGGCATGCTCGCCTGGCTGCGGGAACAGGGAATAGAATGATGGACCAGCGGGTGAGCCTGATCACTATCGGCGTCGAGGATGTCGAGGCGGCGGCATCCTTTTACGAGGCGTTGGGATGGCGCCGGGTCGACACCCCGGACGGGGTGATCGCCTTTGACCTGATCGGGCAGGTTCTGGGCCTTTATTCCTTGGCGGCGCTGGCCGAGGATATCGGCCTGCCGGTGGGCGCGCTGGGGCAGGGGGCGATGACGCTGAGCCATAATTGCCGCGACCGGGAAACGGTTGATGCGTTACTGGAGCGTGCGCAGAGGGCGGGGGCCGAGATCCTCAAACCCGCGACAGAGGTGTTCTGGGGAGGCTATCACGGCTATTTCCGTGCGCCGGATGGCAGCATCTGGGAAATCGCCCATAACCCGTTTTCGGCGCTGGGACCCAATGGCGAGTTTCGCTGGAACGGGTACGGCTGATGCGCCGCCCGGGCAGCATGTGGAGCCTGGAAACCCTGGGCCGTGTGCGCCTGTCACGGCATTTCTTCATGCGCGATTTTCTCTATTCCGAGATCGGCAATTTCCATGCCCGTCAGAACATTCCCGACGATCCCGATCTGGCGATCGAGACCGGGCGTGCCTTTTGCGAGACGCTGTTGGACCCGCTGGAGGAGACATTCGGCCGTATCGCGGTGCGCTCGGGCTATCGCTCGGCGGCGCTCAACCGGTTCGGCAATGAGAACCGTCTGAACTGTGCCCGCAACGATCATCCGCTGGAATGCCACATCTGGGACCGGGGTCCGGGAGAGGCGCGCATTGCCGGGGCTTCAGTGGTGATTCCCTGGTTTGCCGACCGCTATGCGCAGGGGCGCGACTGGCGCGATCTGGCCTGGTGGCTGCACGATCACCTGGACTATTCCGAGATCTGGTTCTTTCCCAAGCTCTGCGCCTTTAACCTGGTGTGGCGACCGACCCCGCTGCGCCGGATCGACAGCTATATCGCGCCGCGCGGACGGCTGGTGGTGGCCGGGCAGGAGCCGCCGATGCCGCAGGACGAACGGCGCCGGGCCTATGCCGATTTTCCGCCCTTTCGTGCCATCGCCTATCCCTGACAGGGCTTGTCGTGATGCGGGAAACTGCCCATTCTGCCGGTGGGTAACCGGAAGGGTGCAGGAGGGAACACATGGACGAACCACTGATTTTCCTGCCCGGCATGTGCTGCGATGCGCGGCTGTTTGCACCGCAACTGGCGGTTCTCTCGCGTTCGCGCGCCGTCACCGTCTGCCCCGTAGGACAGGCTGATCAGATCAGCCGGATCGTCGAGGACCTGCTGCCGCATCTGCCCGCGCGCTTTGCGCTGGCGGGGCTCAGCATGGGTGGTATCGTTGCGATGGAGATGATCCGGCGCGCGCCCGACCGGGTGAGCCGATTGTGTCTGATGTCCACCGATGCCCAAACCGATACGCCGCAGATCGCTGCCGCGCGCGAACCGCTGATCATCAGCGCCCGTGTGGGCAAGCTGGAGCAGGCGCTGGGACAGGTACTGCGCCCCGACAGTCTGGCGCCCGGGCCGGGACGGATGCCGGTGCTGGAGGTGGTGCGCCAGATGGGGCTGGAGGCCGGGCCGGACCAGTTCGTGCGGCAGATGCGGGCGCTTCAGAGGCGCCCCGACCAGCAGGGGACCCTGCGCCGGATCAAGGTGCCGACCCTGATCCTGTGCGGCGCCCATGACCGGCTGACGCCGGTCAAGCGACACATTTTCATGGCCGATCTCGTCGCCGATGCGCGGTTGATGGTGATCGAAGAGGCGGGTCACCTGCCCACGCTTGAGACGCCAGAGGTGGTGACAGAGGCTTTGCAGGAGTGGCTGGCCGAGCCTCAGCGATAGAGTGCGGCGCGCGTTTGTTTGTCCAGCACATATGGTTTGGCCACCGGTTCGCCGGTCGAGGCATCAAAGAACGGCGTCTTGCGCCAGTGGCCCGATAGCCGCCCGGCCAGCATCCGGCTCAGCAGGCCATAGACGGCGGGGGCGATATTGCGGTGTTTGCGGCTGCCATCGGGCTGCGGCACAAAGCCATGGGCGCGGGTGCGGCCCAACGCATCGGGATCGGCCAGCCGGCGCACATTCACCCCGACAAAAGGCTTTTTGGCGGAATTGAGCGTCGTGGCCAGTGGGCTGTTGCAGCATTTGGCGTACCAGCGGAACAGCCCCTTGGGCGACAGGCGCATCAGGGCAAGATGTTCTGCGCCGCGGTCGATCACGAAACCGTCGGGGCTGGTCTGGAAGATATCCACCGGACCCGGCGCCGGGTCCGGCTGATCGAAGTAGAGCTCGGCCGCGCGACAATCCGGGCAGTGGCACCCGACCCTGGTGCCAGTGCGGACAGCATCGGCAGTCAGATGCCCCGCCAGCGCCCCGCAGGAACAGGCAAAGGCAAGCTCGGTCGCCTTGGCCTGTGCCATGATCAGGCGGCGCTGTTCTTGTTGGCGGGACGCAGCGATTTGCCTTTGCGGCTGTTTGTGTTCATGAAGTCGATCACCAGCGGCCGGATATTGTCGCGCCAGCTGCGCCCGGCAAAGATGCCGTAATGGCCCGCGCCCGGCTCCAGATGATTGGCCTTCTTGCTGTCGGCCAGCCCGGTGCACAGGTCGAGCGCGGCGATACACTGGCCGGGGGCCGAGATATCGTCATTGGCACCCTCGACGGTCATCACGGCGACATCGGTGATCTTGCTGATATCGACCTTGTGACCATCGACGATGAATGCGTTGCGCGCGATCTCGCGCTTCTTGAACACCCGCTCGACGGTCGAGAGGTAGAATTCGGCGGTCATGTCCATGACGGCCAGATATTCGTCGTAGAAACGGTTATGGGCATCGTGGTCCGAGGCCTCGTCGCGCATGACCCGGTGGATCTGGTCGCTGAAGGCCTTGGAGTGGCGCTCGGCATTCATCGACATGAACGAGGCCAGCTGCAACAGGCCCGGATAGACCATGCGGCCAACACCCTGGTATTTGAAACCGACGCGCTGGATCATCGACTGTTCCAGCTGGCCCATGGTGACGCGGCGGCCGAAATCGGTCACTTCGGTCGGGGTGGCGTCGGGGTCGACGGGACCGCCGATCAGGGTCAGCGTGCTGGGCTGTGCCTTGGGGTCAAGCTCGGCCAGATAGGCGGTGGCGGCCAGCGTCAGCGGGGCGGGCTGGCAGACTGCGATCACATGGGTGTCGGGCCCCAGTTCGCGCATGAATTCAACCAGATAGAGCGTGTAATCCTCGACATCGAACTTGCCGGCCGAGACCGGGATATCACGAGCGTTGTGCCAGTCGGTGACATAGACCTCGCAATTGACCAGCAGGCTCTTGACGGTAGAGCGCAAGAGCGTCGCGTAGTGACCCGACATCGGCGCCACCAACAGCACCTTGCGCGGCTGCGTCTCGCGCCCGGTGACGTTGATGTGGATGAGATCGCCAAAGTCACGCTCGACCACGGTCTTGATCTCGACCAGGTGGTCCTTGCCATCCTCGCAGGTAAAGGTGCGGATGCCCCAATCGGGCTTGACCACCATGCGCTGGAACGTGCGCTCGGTCACTTCGCCCCAGGCGGACATCCAGTTGAAGACAGGGTTCGGAACCATCGAGAACAGCGGGTAGGAAGCCATCGAATTGGCCGTCGCCCCCATCCATTGATTGGTATTACGAACGGTTTCCATCCAGTCGTAGGTCATCATGTAACGCATGAAACGGGCCTCCTAAGCCACACCTGGAGATTTCGGACCATTCGTCGCTTTGCCCCCCGCAATGCACGACGTTATTCTGCATAGCAGCGAGGTTAGGGGGGATTCCTTAAAATGACAACAAGTGAAGATATGTCGACGCATTTGACAGGCGAACAATTTGAACAGCTTAAGGAAAACATGACCAAGGTCGAGGAACTCTCGAAGCGTCTGGTCGAGATCATGGCCGGTAAGAAGCCCCATACCCCGGCACTGGATGCCCCGAATCAAGAGCTTTTTGCAAAGGCAGCAACCGCCTATTGGGCCGAGGCCTGGCAGAATCCCGCCAAGTTGCTGGAACAGCAGCTGGAATTCTGGGGCAAGTCGGTCATGAATTTCGCCGAGGCGCAGCAGGCGCTGATGACCGGCGGGGTCGAGGATGATGACGCGGCCCCCAAGGATCGCCGCTTCTCGCACCCCATGTGGGAGAACAACCCCTATTTCCGCTTCATTCGCCAGCAATATCAAACCAACGCCGCCGCCTTGGCCCAGGCAGTCGCCTCGGTCGATGACCTGCCGGACAAGGATCTCAAGCGGCTCAAGTATTTCTCGCAGCAGATCATCGACATGATGGCCCCTACCAATTTCCTCGCGACCAATCCCGACGCGCTGGAACGCGCGGTCGAGACCGAGGGCCGCTCGCTGCTCAAGGGGCTGGAGAACCTGATCACCGATCTCGAGGCCAACAATGGCGAACTGGTGGTCAAGCTGGCCGATGAAAAGGCGTTTCAGGTGGGCGGCAATATCGCCACCACGCCCGGCGACGTGGTCTATCGCAACCGGATGATGGAACTGATCCAGTACAAGCCGGTCACGGATACCGTGCACGAGATCCCGATCGTGCTGTTCCCGCCCTGGATCAACAAGTTCTACATCCTCGACCTGAAGGCGCAGAACAGCTTCATCAAGTGGGTGACAGAGCAGGGGTTCACCATCTTTGTGGTCAGCTGGATCAACCCGGACGCCAGCTATGCCGACGTGGGGATGGAGGATTACATCCAGGACGGGTTCCTGGCCGCCATCGACGAGGTCAAGAAGATCTGCAAGGTCAAGCAGGTCAACGCGGTGGGCTATTGCATCGCGGGCACCACGCTGAGCCTGACGCTGTCGCTGATGAAACAGACCGGCGACAAGTCGGTGAAATCCGCGACCTTCTTTACCGCGCTCACCGATTTCTCGGATCAGGGAGAGTTCACCCCGTTCCTGCAAGACGATTTCATCGACGGAATCGAGGAAGAGGTCACCCGCGAGGGCGTGCTGCGCTCGTGGATCATGGCGCGGACCTTCTCTTATCTGCGTTCGAACGACCTGATCTATAAACCCGCGATCCAGAGCTACATGCTGGGTGAAACGCCGCCCGCCTTCGATCTGCTCTATTGGAACGGTGATGGCGCCAACTTGCCGGCCAAGATGGCCGTGCAATATCTGCGCGGGCTCTGCCAGCGGAATGAATTCGCGGGCGATGGGTTCGAACTGATGGGCCACACGCTGCATGTGCGCGATGTGGATGTGCCGTTGATGGCGATCACCTGCGAGACCGACCATATCGCCGCCTGGAAGGACTGCTATCGCGGCGTGCAGAAGATGGGGTCGCGCTCGAAAACCTTTGTGGTGTCCGAATCCGGCCATATCGCGGGCATCGTGAACCCGCCGTCCAAGAAGAAATATGGCCATTACACCAATCCCGACCTGAAGGCCGATGCCGACACCTGGCTGGCCGAGGCCGATTTCAACGAAGGATCCTGGTGGCCGATGTGGGCGGCCTGGCTGAAACCGCGCGCGGGCAAGCAAATTCCGGCGCGCGACACCGGCGATTCGGAGCATCCCCGCCTGTGCCCGGCCCCGGGCACCTATGTGGTGGCCAAGGCAAGTACCTGATTTTTCGTCATTCCTGAAATTTTTCTGCGGCGCAGCATTATTTTCCTTGAAATGCTGCGCCGCAGAAAGCATATTCCTCTCAAGCCGCAGGAAACGGGGTGGGCCCGGACCCGGCAATGAGGATTGAGACAATGGCAAAGACCCAAGACTTTTCCGCGATCATGAAAGACATGATGGGCGCATTCCCCGTTGACACCAAGGCAATGGAAGACGCGTTCAAGTCGACCGCAGCCCTGAACGAGAAACTGTCGGGCGTTGCTCTGGAAGCCGCCGAGAAATCGGCCGAGATCTCCAGCAAGTGGACCAAGGAAACCCTGGCCAAGCTGAGCGACATGTCGAAAGCAAAGGCAGAGCCGGCAGACTATGCCAAGGCGATGACCGATTTCGCCAGCGCATCGGCCGAAGTCGCTGCCGAGAACATGGCCGCCTTCGCCGAGATCGCCAAGAAAGTGCAGATGGACACCGTCGAGCTGCTGATGGCTGCCGGCAAGGACATCACCGAAGATGCGACCGCCGCTGTGAAGAAAGCCACCAACGACGTGACCGCCGCCGCCAAGAAGGCCGCAGCCGCGAAGTAAGACGACAGGCGGGGCGCACCGCTCTCCTCCCCCTTGGTGCGATACCGCAGGGCAGGTCGAAAGACCTGCCCTTTCTTGTTGCGCAGCGCCGTTTTCCGGTCCGGAAAACGGCCAGGAAAATTCCTTGAATTTTCCGAGCCGGAATTTGTGCCAAATTCCGGTGCCGCCCGAGGCGGCGGTGCTCGGTGCCGTTTCTCTTTTCTTTTGTTCTGCGCTCGCATAGGCTCGCTGCAATGCGACAAGAATGGGGAGTAACGTCGTGGCCGAAGAGGAAAAACCGCTGCTGATCAAGCGCTATGCAAGTCGGCGTTTGTACAATACCGAGACCAGCGATTACGTGACGCTGGAAGATATCGCGGGCTTCATCCGGGCCGGGCGCGAGGTTCAGATCGTCGATCTCAAGACCGGAGACGACCTGACCCGGCAATACCTTCTCCAGATCATTGCCGAGCATGAAAGCCGCGGAGAGAACGTGCTGCCGGTCAATGTGCTTAATGACCTTGTCCGCAGCTACATGGTGCCGGGTGGCGGTATGATGCCCCAGTTCCTGCAAAGCTCCTTCGACATGCTGCGTGATAGCCAGTCCAAGCTGATGGAGAACATGAACGCGATGAACCCGATGGCGCAGATGCCCGGCTTCGAGGCGCTCAAGGCCCAGCAAGAGGCCTTTATCCGCGCCATGACCGGTGGGCTTGGCAGCACCTGGAGCGCGCCGGGCAAAGAGGGCGACGGCGCCAAGGGCGAACAGGGCGAAGACCTGGATGACATCAAGAAACAGCTCGCCGAGCTGCAGCGCAAGCTTTCCAAGCTGAGTTGATCCCGGGGCGGTTATGGCTGCTGGCGCTGTTGGCCCTGCTGCCCATCGACGCTGGCGAGGCGCAGGGCGTCTGGAACCCCGAATATGACGGCATCTGCGGTTTGGGCAGCCAATCCGAGACCGGATGTGCGGATATCCGGGCGCGCCGGATCGTGGATGCGGCTGAGCGCCCATGGCGTGCCATCGGGCGCGTGAACTTTGCCGGTTCCGATACCCGCATGCATTGTACCGGTGTTCTTGTCTCTGATCGGCTGGTGTTGACGGCCGCGCATTGTCTCTATGATCACGCGCGCAAACGCTGGGTGTCGGCTGTTTCGGTGCAATTCGTGGCAGGATACCAGCGTGGGGAGGTCGCGGCGACCTCCTCGGTACGCCGCTATCGCCTCGATCCGCAACAGGGTCTCGACGGCCGGTTTCAGCCTGATCCAGCGCTTGATTGGGCGGTGCTGGAACTGACGCAACCTTTGGGGGCGACGGTCGGTTTCTTACCGGCTGCTGCGCCGGGAGAGGCCGGTTTCCTCGCCGGGTATAGCGGTTTGCGCCCGCATGTGCTGAGCGTGACAGGGGAATGCCCGGTGCGCCCGGACACAGAGGGATTGCTGCGCGGCTTCTGCCCGGTGATGCGGGGCGATTCCGGCGCGCCCTTGCTGACCGGTTCAACGGAACGCCCCGGCGTCGCGGCAATCCTGTCCCGCATCGCGTCATCGGCCAAAGGCGTTTCGGCGCTGTTCCTGCCAGTGGCGCTGTTTGACCTGAACGAAGAGTGAGCGTCGCGAAGACCCGCGTCTCCCGTTTGTCGTCAGCGGCTAGCCCGCTGTCTATTCCGGCAATCCGGCCCGACGCAATCCTTCCAGCCAGAGTTCCCAATCGGCCTCGTTCCGGACCGGCACGATTGCACGCACGCGGGTCACGGTCAGTCCGGGCATCTTCTCAACCAGCCTGGCGACCGAGGCACGTGCCTCTTCCTGTCGTCCCAGCATTGCCAGCGCGGCGGCCTCCTGCCGCATCAGAGAGGCATATGCCGGTGTCTCTTTCAGGCCGGCCTGCGCGTTGTGGAGGCAGGTCTCAAAATCCGCCGCGACATAGGCGCCGATGCCGAAGCCGCCCCTCCAGAAAGGTTTCAGCGGGTCCCGCGGGCTGAGCGCAGCGGCCCGTTCATAGGCCGCCCTTGCCTCGGGGTACTGGCCAGAGACACCGTAAAGCGCGGCGCAATTCCCATATCCGACCGCCAGGTTGGGGTTGAGCCGGATTGCGCGCATCAGATGGGTCTCACCCTCATCGAAATCACGAGCAAAGAGACAGGCCATTCCCAGAATGGCATGGGCATTGGCGCTGTTGTCGTCCTGTTCGACCGCCTTTGCCGCCGAAGCTTTGGCCGACTGGATCGCGACACCCGTGTCGGTGCGCCAGACATGCAGCATGGCCATCAGGTCGCACAGGGCAATCCCTGCATGCGCCTCGCTCATGTTGGGGTCGCTGGCGACAATCTGGCTCAGAAGCGCGCGCGCCTCTTCATTGTCAGGCTGCGAGAACTTGCCCAAATACCAGCGCGCGCGCAGCACCTTGTCCCACGAGGACAGGCTTTCGGGCCGGTTGCGGGCGCGTTTGAACTCGGCGTTCATGGTCTCGGGCGCCACCGCTTCGACAATGGCTTGGGTGATCTCGTCCTGCACCGCAAAAATGTCGTCGATCGAGCGGTCATAGCGGTCTGCCCAGAGATGGGCGCCGGTTTCGCCATCGATCAACTGCGCGGTGACGCGAACCTTGTTGCCCGCCTTGCGGACGCTGCCTTCGAGCAGATAGCGCACGCCGAGATCCCGGCAGACCTGGTCGACGCGAACGGCCTTGCCCTTGTAGGTAAAGGTCGTGTTGCGGGCGATGACCTTGAATTCGCGGAAATGCGACAGGGCGGTGATGATGTCCTCGGCGATCCCGTCCGAGAAGTATTCCTGCTCGGGGTCGGCGGACATGTTGTCAAAGGCCAGTACGGCGATGCCCGGCCGGTCGAACCCTGGTTCGGCCAGGGCTATTGCGGGTTCCATGTTTGCCAACCAGCGCAGCACGCGGACAGGTTTTTCGATGTTCTTGAGCGGCTGCAACCCGGTATCGGCAAAGCGCGGGTCCAGCCTGCTGCCCAGGCTGTCGGCAACCGGGCCAGAAACGCAGATACCGCCGGGTTCGGCCAGCGCCTCGAGCCGCGCGGCGATGTTCACACCGTCGCCGTAAAGATCGGACCCTTGAAGGATCACGTCGCCCAGATTGATCCCGATCCGCAGTTTCAGCGTTGGGTCCGCGGCGAGACGTTCCTGCACCGCGATGGCGCAGGACACCGCATTGGCGACGCTGGAAAACTCGACCAGCGCGCCGTCGCCCATCAGCTTGACGATGCGGCCGCCGGTGCGCGCCACTTCCGGGTCGAACACGGTCTTGCGCATGTCGATCAGGCGGGCCAGCGTGCCGGCCTCGTCCCGGCCCATCATCGCGGAAAACCCGACGACATCGGCAGCAAGGATAGCGGTCAGGCGTCGGGTCATGGTGGCGGCTCTGTTGGAACGGGCAAGCCCATTCCAACAAAACGGCGGCGATTTTCCTAGGAAAATCTATGCCTCAGGTCCCATAGGCGCGGGCAGGGCCGGTGACCTCGGTCATTGCGGCCAGCAGGATATCGGCGATCACGTCCAGTTCTGCCCGGCTCAGCCGCACCGGCAGGCGCACGTCGCAGGCGCGCATCAGCATGGCGCGGGTCTGGGGCAGCTCGGGCACATCGCCCAGGAACTGCCAGTTCCAGAAGGCGCGGGCATTATCCTCGCTCAGGCCAAAGACCTGCACCTTGACCCCACGCCGCTCGGCCGCGGCGGCAAAGGCGCGGGTTTCGGCCTCGTCAAGCCCGATCAGGTTGAACTGGATCGAATCCGGCGCGCGCCGTTCCGGGGCGAGCGGGGCAGGGACGTCGATGAAGGGGGACGTGTTCAAGCGACCCGCCACATAGTCGTGATTGACCAGCCCGTCGCGCACCCGGCGGGCCAGTTCGGGGATTTGCGGGCGGATCACCGCAGCGCTCAGGTTGGACATACGCAGATTGTAAAGCGGCAGCTTGTTCTGCCAGCGGGCAAAGGCCTCGGCCAGTTCGGGCGAGTTCTGCCCCTCGGGCCCCTTGTGCTTCTTCCAGTTATGCTCGTAGGCGCCCGACATGATCACTGCGCGCGCCACCAGATCGGCGTCGTCGGTCACCAGGATGCCGCCTTCGCCCGCGTTGATCATCTTGTAGGACTGGAACGAGAAACAGCCGACCAGGCCGATGGTGCCGATATTGCGCCCGTGCCATGTGGTGCCCAGCGAATGCGCCGCGTCCTCGACCACCGGTATTCCACGCGCTTCGCAGAGCGCCATGATCGCGTCCATGTCCGAAGTATGACCGCGCATATGGCTGATGATCACCGCCTGCACGCCGTCCAGCTTGGCTTCGAAATCGGCTATGTCGATCCGGTAATTGGCGCCGACCTCGCACAGGACCGGCAGGCAATCGGCATGTACGACCGACGAGGGTACGGCGGCAAAGGTGAAGCCGGGGATCAGCACTCGCGCATCGCGCGGCAGGCCCAAGGCCTTGAGCGACAGGAACAGCGCCGCCGAGCACGAGGACACCGCCAGCGCGTATTTCGACCCCAGCAGGTCGGCAAACTCTGCTTCGAGCAGGGCAACCGGCGCATCCTGCGGAGCGGTATAGCGGAACAGGTCACCCGATTGCATCAGCGCGTCGATGGCCTCGCGCGCGGCGGCGGGGATGGGTTCGGCGTCGTGAACGTTGGGCGGCAGTGTCATATTTGGTATTCCCGAATTAAACCTTTCAAAATTGTAAATCAGTTGTGTAACAGAGCCAAGAAAATCCTGAACGGAGATACAGAAATCCGCCGAGCAGGGGAAATCGGTTCCGCAAATCGTGCTGGTTCGCGATGCGGACTTTCCGGACTGTCCTGTCTAGAGTTCCAAGGCCCGCTTCGGGATGGCTTGTGATGAAGAGACTCCAAGCCCCTTCTGATATAATCTGACCGGATAGTCAGAAGAGGATCCTGATATGGAAATCTCCGGAGCGGTAGCGTTTGTCACAGGTGGGAGTGGAGGGCTTGGCTCTCGAATTTGCACCCTTCTCGCTGACGAGGGTGTGCAAGTCGCGATTGGCTATTGTCGAGGCCAAGAACGGGCTGAAGAGGTAAGGAAGCGAATTGAAGCCACTGGTGGATCGGCGCTTGCCGTTCAGGTGGATCAAACAGATCCCGCGTCGATCAAGAACGCCGTAACCAAGGTCGTCGCCGATCTGGGATCATTAGACATTATCGTCAATAACGCGGCAATAGCGTCGGGTGGACACTCGATAGAGCCCGGCGACCTAGAAGCATTCACTCCTGAAATCTGGGATGAAATGATGATGGTAAATGTAAGGGGGCCATATCTGGTTGTACGTGCTGCCGCTGCCCACCTGCGGGCCTCTAAATGGGGCCGCGTCGTGAACATTGGGTCTACGCTCGGTCATGGTGATTGGTATCAGGACCGAATATTTGCCCCAAGCAAGGCGGCCGTTGTCCCCCTCACTCGGTTCTTAGCCGCAGCTTTGGCACCAGATGTCACGGTAAACTGCGTTGCACCTGGACTAATGGTTGAAACTGCCTTGGGAGGTGGTGGTCCCAAGCCGGGTGCCGACAACGCAGGCTACGATATCTGGCGGGACAGGGCCGCACTGAAGAGCTTTACCGAGATCGACGATGTTGCTTCTCAAGTTGTCTACTTTTGCAAGTCTCGGACAACTACCGGGCAGAGTATCGGAGTAGATGCAGGAGTCCACTTCCACTAAAAAATTGAAATCAGACATTATTCTTCGGAAGAGGCTCGGCCGCTATGGGCTCGAACCGGACCAGCACGATGCGCGGACGCCGCAAAAAAAACGGGAAGGGCAAGCCCTTCCCGCATCACGGGGAGAACAATCGGCCGCTGATCAGACGTTCAGCAGAAGATGCTCGCGTTCCCAAGGCGAAATCACCTGAAGGAACTCGTTGTACTCGGCGCGTTTGACGATGCTGTAGACGCGGGCGAATTCGGGGCCCAACACCTGGTGCAGGGCCTTGGCCTCGTCGAACATGTCCAGCGCGTCGCCCATCACCTGCGGGATGTCGCCCTCGCCGTCATAGGCATCGCCCCGGAACTGCTTGCGCGGGCGCGCCTCTTCCATCAGGCCTAGATAGCCGCAGGCCAGCGAGACCGCGATGCCCAGATAGGGGTTGCAATCCATGCCCGCGAGCCGGTTCTCGATCCGCCGCGACGAGGGGCCGGAGAGCGGCACGCGAATGCCGGTGGTGCGGTTGTCGCGGCCCCATTCCAGGTTGATGGGCGCGGCATGGTCCTTCACGTAGCGGCGATAGGAATTCACATAGGGTGCCATTACCGCCAGACCCGAGGGCAGGTGGTTCTGCAAACCCGCGATGAAGTGATAGAAGGCGTCGGTTTCGCCCCCCTGCGGGCCCGAGAAGATGTTCTCGCCGGTTTCCATGTCCACGATCGAATGGTGGATATGCATGGCGCTGCCCGGCTCGTTCTCGATCGGCTTGGCCATGAAAGTGGCGAAACAGTTGTGGCGCAGCGCCGCCTCGCGGATCAGCCGCTTGAAGTAGAACACCTCGTCGGCCAGCCGCACCGGGCTGCCGTGACGCAGGTTGATTTCCAGCTGGCCGGCGCCGCCCTCCTGGGTGATGCCGTCGATCTCGAAGCCCTGAGCCTCGGCAAAGTCATAGATGTCGTCGATCACCGGGCCGAATTCGTCGACCGCGGTCATCGAATAGGCCTGCCGCGCGGCGGCGGGACGGCCCGAGCGGCCCATCATCGGCTCGATTTCCTTGGCCGGGTCCAGGTTGCGGGCCACCAGATAGAATTCCATCTCGGGGGCCACGACCGGTTTCCAGCCCTGCGCATGATAGAGCGAGACCACATGTCTCAGCACGTTGCGCGGGCTGAACGGGATCGGGTCGCCGTCGCGGTCATAGGCGTCGTGGATCACCTGCAACGTCCAGTCGCCGGTCCAGGGCGCAGCGGTCGCGGTCGAGTAATCGGGGCGCAGGATCATGTCCCGCTCGATAAAGCCCTCGTCTCCGGCGGCATCGCCCCAGTCACCTGTGATGGTCTGGTAAAAGATGCTGTCGGGCAGGTGGAAATAGTCCTGCCGCGCAAATTTGCTTGCCGGAACCGCCTTGCCGCGGGCAATGCCGGGCAGGTCCGAGATGATGCATTCCACCTCGTCCAGGCGGCGGTTTTCCAGATAGGCCTGCGCGGCCTCGGGGAGATTTTCTGTCCAGTCGGCCATGTCAGGCCCTCGCTTTCTTGTAGAATTCCGCCATGCGCTTGCCGATGGCGGGGCTGTCGAGCGGGCTGTCGAGCCGCCCGGTCGCGTCGTCGAGTACAGGGTCGGGCACCACGCCGCGACCACGGGTCCGGATCAGCCCGCCGATGAACTCGTTGTCGTATTCCGGATGTGCCTGAATGGTCCAGATGGTGTCGCCGTAGGCCACCATCGCATTTCGGCAAAAGTCGTTCGAGGCCAGAACCTCGGCCCCGTCTGGCAGGGCCACGACCTGATCCTGGTGCCAGGCATTCACCGTCACCTGCTCGCCGCCCATGTCGTATTCTGTGGGGCCGATGGCCCAACCGCCTTTGAATTTCTCGACCTTGCCTCCCAGGGCCTGGGCGATGATCTGGTGGCCGAAGCACACGCCGATCAGAGGTTGACCCTTGTCGCGGATCTCGCGGATCAGGGCCTCGAGCGGCGGGATCCAGGGGTGGTCCTCGTACACGCCGTGGCGCGAGCCGGTGATCAGCCAGCCGTCGGCGGCCTCGGCGCTGCTGGGGAACTGACCGTCCACCACCGCAAAGGTTTCAAACTCAAAACTCTGTGGCCCCAGCAGGCGGACAAAGAACGCGTCATAGTCGCCGGTCGCGTCGATGAGCGTATCCGGGGCGTGGCCCGTGAGGAGAATACCGATCTTCATGTGTCACCAGTCATCAAACTTGCCGGATCGGGGCTCCGGCAGTGCCCATGTCGTGATCAGGTCAGACCGTGTCCAGATAGACTTCGGTTTTTTCCTTCTCGGTCATCTCCTGAAAATAGCGGAACTCCTGCCGCTTGGTCATGACATAGTTGCGGATCAGCTCGGGCGCGAAAATCCGCGCGACAGCCGGGTCGGATTCGAATGCGTCAATCGCTGCGTCCCAACGATCGGGGATCTGGGGCAGATCCGCCTTGTACGCATTGCCCGAGATTGGTTCGGGCGGCATCTTGCCATCCTCGATTCCGTTGAGTGCCGCGCCCAGAACCGCCGCGATCATCAGATAGGGATTGACGTCGCCGCCCGCGACCCGGTGTTCGATCCGGCGCGCGACCGGGCTGCCCGAGGGGATGCGAATGGCGGCGGTGCGGTTCTCATAGGCCCAGGCGATGCCAGTGGGGGCATGGGCATTGGGGACCAGCCGGGCATAGCTGTTGTCATGGGGGGCAAAGATCAGCGTGCTGCCGGACATCGCGTCCAGGCAACCGCGCACCGCATGCAGCATGGTGTCGCTGCCGCGCTCGGTGCCGTCGTCAAAGATGTTGTTGCCCTCTTCATCCAGAACCGAGAAATGCATGTGCATCCCAGAACCGGCATAATCCTCGTAAGGTTTGGCCATGAAACTGGCGGCAAAGCCGTGTTTGCGGGCCAGGCCCTTGACCAGCATCTTGAACAACCAGGCATCGTCAGCGGCGCGCAGGGCGTCGTCCTGATGCATCAGGTTGATCTCGAACTGGCCGACGCCTGCCTCGGAAATGGCGGTATCGGCGGGGATATCCATGACTTCGCAAGCGTCGTAAAGCTCGGTGAAGAAATGATCAAACTGGTCCAGTGCGCGCAGCGACAGGATCTCGCCCGCCTTGCGCCGCTTGCCCGAGCGCGGTGATTGCGGCACTTGCAAATGGCGTCCGCTGTCGTCGATCAGAAAGAATTCCAGCTCCACCGCGACGACCGGTTTCAGGCCGCGCGCCCTGTAGCGTTTGACCACGGTGTTCAATGCGTGGCGCGGGTCGCCCTCATAAGGGCGGCCATCTTCGTGGAACATCCAGATCGGCAGCAGGCCGGTGGGCGTGTCGAGCCATGGCATCGGCATGAAACCGCGCTCGGTCGGTTGCAGAACACCGTCGCGATCACCCGAGGCCAGCACCAGCGGGCTGTCCTCGATATCCTCGCCCCAGATGTCGAGATTCATCACCGACAATGGAAAGCGGGTGCCGCCCTCGATCGCCTTGTCAGCAAAACGTCCGGGCACGCGCTTGCCGCGCGGCTGGCCGTTCAGGTCGGCAGCGGCCACACGAATTGTTCTTACCTGCGGGTTCTTCCGCAGCCAGTTTTTGGCTTGCATGGGCCCTTCTCACGCGATGTCTGTTAGATTTGATCAAATTTCTACTACTAGCCATGGGGGGCTGGCAAGCGATATTTCCACGGTCTTGTCCGACCGCGTGTCATGGGAGACCGGTCCCGGATCAAACCATGTCCAGACAGCCAAGGCGGCAGGTTGGGAGTAGCAGCCAGACCAGCACCCCGTGACCCCCACGGGAAAGGGTCACCGCATCAGGTTGGGGCGCAGGCGCATCTTGGGCCGGCGTTCGGCGGGCAGGTGCCGGTTCAGCCGCGTGTTTATCACACCGAACACGCCCACCACCGCCAGGGTCAGCAGGATGAAATAAAAGGCGAGAATCGGGTAGGGGACGAACGGGTTGAACGTCTTGTCCGCGAAATAGCTGGCGTAATACAGCGCATCGCCACGCTGTTGCCAGGCCGGGAAGGCCGAAAAGAACACCAGCGTGGTGGCGTGAAACAGAAAGATCGCCTCGTTCGTATAGGCGGGCCATGCCAGCCGCATCATGGTGGGCCAGACGATGCGGCGGAAGCGGGGCCAGCCGCTCATGCCATAGGCGTCAGCGGCTTCGACATCGCCCTTGGGGATCGTGCGCAGCGCGCCATAGAAGATCTCGGCAGAATAGGCGGCGGTGTTCAAGAACAGCACGATCAGCGCACCCGCCCAGGCCGAGGTCAGCATGTCGAACATCGGATAGCTCTTCTTCAGCGACAGGAAGAAGAAATAGGCAAAGAAGAACTGGATGAAGAGGGGCGAGCCGCGGAAGATGAAGATGAACCATTCCGCCGGTTTCCGCGCCCAGGGGTTGGACGCGCTTTTGCCCAGTGCCAGGGTGACGGCCAGGAAATAGCCGGTGACCAGCGCCATCAGGCCGAAATAGATGTTCCAGATCATGCCAGAGCCGATCAGGGTGAACTGCTCGCACAGGGTAAAGTCGGACCGTGGCAACAGTCGCTCGCCGATACCGATCGCGCGCAGGCCATAGTCCTGGATGGTGTCGATGCAGGATTTCATGCCGCGGCCTCCTTGCGTAGGGCCTCACCGCCGGTGGTGGCCTGGCCGTGGCTGAGGCGGACGGTCAGCCTCTCAAGCAGAATTTCCGAGATGCGGGTGAAGCTCAGGTAGAAGACCAGCAGGAACAGGAAATACCACATGCGCCAGTCGCCATGGGGATAGTCGGTGAACTTGGAGGTCTTGGTGCCGCCAATCTCGCGCGCCCAATAGACGATATCCTCGATCCCCAGCAGGAACAGCAGCGGGGTTGCCTTGATCAGGATCAGCCACAGGTTCGACAGGCCGGGCAGGGCATAGATCCACATCTGCGGCACCAGGATGCGCCAGAAGGTCTGGCGCCGGGACATGCCATAGGCGGCGGCGGTTTCAAGCTGGGCATGGGGCACGGCGCGCATGCCACCGCGCAACACGTTGGCCGCGAAGGCGCCGAACACGATGGCAAAGGTCACCACGGCCAGGAAAAAGGAATAGGTCTGATGCACCCATTCCGCCGCCCGGCCCAGCGGCAGCTTGGCATCGGGGCAGACCAGAAAATCGTTGCCCTGCCGGATCGGATCGGTCCAGTCGGGGCACAGGATCTGATGCCGGGTCCATTCGAACGCCTGATCCAGCGCGATCACGAAGAACAGGAAGAAGGCAATGTCGGGCACGCCGCGCATGATCGCGATATAGCCCTCGCCCAGCCAGCGCAGCGGCGGCAGCGTGGCCCGCGTGGCCATGGCCCCGGCAAAGCCCACCGCCAGCGCCACCGGGGCGGTGACCAGCAGAAGGACCAGAACCTTGAGGAAGGACATGTAGAAGGACAGGTGCACGCCGTTGGTCAGAAAGCAGGAGAACCAGCGGACCGTGTCCAGCGTGTCGGGATCGGTGCAGTAGGAGAACATCGGCGGGCCTTTGCGGGGCAGGGCGCGGCAATGGTGGCCGCATGGGATCGGGCCTGCCGCGATCGGCAGGCCCGCCCGCAGGGTTTATTCGTAAACGGCGGCGTCTTCGCCGAACCATTTCTTGATCATCGTGTTCAGCGTGCCGTCCTCTTTCATCGAGGTGATGGCCGCGTCGAACTTGCCGCGCAGCTCGCCGTCGCTTTCGCGCAGACCCATGCCGACGCCACCGCCCAGCGGCACGTCATCGCCCACGAACATCAGCTCGCCGCCCGATTCTTCGACGATCGGAACCAGATAGTCCCGGTCGGCAAAGACCGCATCGGCCTCGCCGTTGCGGACGGCGGCGATGGTTTCCTCAGGGGTTGCGAATTCCACCAGCGTCGCACCGCTTTCGGCGATGTATCCGGCCTGGATGGTGGCGGTCTGGGCCGCGACGATGCCCGACAGGTCGGCGCCATCAGAGGCGGCGACATAGGACGAGGCGGTCGGCGGGATGTAGTTCTGGGTGAAGTCTATCACCTCGTCACGCTCGTCGGTGATCGACATGCCGGCGATGATGGTGTCGTAGTTGCCCGACACCAGGTTGGGGATGATCGAATCCCAGTCGTTCTTGACCCACTCGCAGGTCAGGCCGGCGCGCTTGCACAGCTCGTCGCCCAGTTCGCGCTCGAACCCGTCGACTTCACCCGCGTCGTTGATGAAGTTGTACGGAGGATACGCGCCCTCGGTGCCCATGCGCACGGTATCGGCCATGGCCATGCCAGCGGTCAGCGCCAGCGCGGCAGTGGTCAGAATCAGTTTCTTCATTGAGAGACTCCCATTGTCGTTGGTATTTTGATTATGCGGCCTTGGTGACGGAAAGAAAGCCCTGCAAACGCTCGGATTTCGGCGCTGCAAAGATATCTTCGGCGGTCCCCTCTTCCTCGACCAGCCCCTGGTGGAGGAAGATGACATGGGACGAGATATCGGCGGCCATCTTCATGTCATGGGTGACGATGATCATGGTGCGGCCCTCGGCGGCCAGGTCCCGGATCACCTTGATGACTTCCTGCTCCAACTCGGGGTCGAGCGCCGAGGTCGGCTCGTCGAACAACAGCGCCTGCGGCTCCATGCACAGGCCGCGCGCGATGGCGGCGCGCTGCTGCTGGCCACCCGACAACTGGGCCGGGTAATTGTCGCATTTGTCGCCGATCCCCACCTTGTCGAGATAGCGCCGCGCGCTCTCCTCGACCTCGGCCCGGTCGCGGCCCAGCACGTGGATCGGCGCCTCCATCACGTTTTGCAGGATGGTCATATGGGCCCACAGGTTGAACTGCTGGAACACCATGCTCAGGTTGGTGCGGATGCGCAACACCTGTTTGGGGTCGGCCGGGCGGCGGGAACTGCCGCTGCCGGTCCAGCGGACCGGTTCGCCGTTGAACAGGATCTCGCCCTGCTGGCTGTCCTCGAGCAGGTTGCAGCAACGAAGCAGCGTGGATTTGCCCGATCCCGATGAGCCGATCAACGACACCACGTCCCCGCGATGGGCGGTGATATCGACACCTTTGAGGACTTCGAGCTGGCCAAAGCTCTTGTGCAGGTTCTTGATCTGGATGACGGGGGCAGTCTCTGTCACGTGTTGTCCCGATGTCTTGTTTTGCGTGTTAGGGCGGTACTAGGTCGGAAAAACCGACACATTGCAATGTTCAAATCGACGGTTTGTACCGGTTAACCCGACGAAATGATCAGTCTGCGGAACAAATAGCAGACGGTGCCGGCGGATTGGGGACGCTCAGATAAGCCGAGGCAGGAATGTCAACCAGCCCCTTGAGATGCAGTGCCGCACGATCGGCCGGGTCCAGATTCGCAATCGCCGTCCGGACGGCGGCGGCAATAGCGGCGGCATCCCGTCCCGGCGCAGTGATATAGGGCAGCACCGGGGTGGGCGTTGTATGGGCCACCTCACGCAGCCGCGCACCCAGATCGGTGTGTTCGCAAAGCAACGTCCAGGTCAGCGCATCCAGCGCCGCCAGATCGGCCCGCCCCTCGGCCACGGCCGCGGCCGAGGCCGCATGCGCGCCGCTTTCCAGCAGCGCGGCAGGGGCCAGCCCGGCCCCTTGCAGATGGGTTACAGGCGCCGCCCAGCCCGATTGCGACAGCGCCTCGTTATAGGCAAAGGTGCCACCTGCCAGCGCGGTCAGGTCGCGCCTATCGTCGATCCGCGCCACAAAGACCGAGCGGTAATGCCCCGGCGCGCAGCCCGGCAGCCCGTAATCGGGAGTGCCCACCAGTTGCACATGGCCATGCAACCGGGTGCGATAGGGCATGCCGCAGGTCTGCGCCAGCACCAGTTCGGGATCGCGCCAGATCGCCCAGACATCGCGCGTCCGGTCGAGCGTTTCGGGGCCATATCCCAGTTCGGCGCGGACCAAGGCCCAGAACCGGTCATTGGCGGCGCGCAGGGGCGGCATGTCATACATGCCCAGCATGGCGGTCATCGGCTTGCCGCTTTTTGCCGTGCCAGGGCCGAGTCACGGTCGTTGACGCCCAGCAGGTTCGCCACCAGCCGCAACAACGCATCCTCTTCCTGGGCGCGTTCCCCATCGGCCAGTACCACCGACCAAAGCGCCTCGACCACGGCCCGGCGCTCCTCATAGGCGACGGCTTCCTTGATGGCGCGGGTGAAGCGGACGGTGTCGGGCGCCTCGGCCTCCAGCTCTTCGGCGCGGGCGCGCAGCTGCGCCGCCTCGAACGGGCTCAGCCCATAGCGGGCGGCTGCGATCCGGTCGATCCGGTCGCGCTCGGCCTGGGCATAGTCATTGTCCGCGCGGGCGATCCGCACCAAGAGCGCGGTCAGCGCCAGACGCGCATCGCCATCGTCAAGCGGCGCGGGCTGCGGCTGTGTCAGCCGGGTCAGAAACTCTCGGAACATGGCGACTCCATCCGGGTCTGGTCGTTGGTGGCGACGGACCTAGCCCGCGCGCGCCAGTATGCGGTCGCGGGCGCCGTCGCTGTCCTTGCGGCTGAGACCCATGGCAATCCGTGCCTCTTCGACGATCTTCAGCTCACCCTCGCGTTGCAGGCCATCGGCCAGCACCACTTCCCAAAGCGCATCCAGCGCGGCAAGCCGCTCTTCGAGGCCCGTGGTCTCGCGGATCAGCTTGCCGAAGGTATCGGTGTCGGGCGCGGCGGCGTGCAGCTTTTCGCAGGTTGCGCGCACCTTGGCCGCCTCTATGGCGTTGTGACCATAGAGCCGGGCCAGGATCCGGTCGATCAGGCTGATCTCCTCGACCTGGTATTCGCGGTCCGCCTTGGCCACGCGCACCAGAAGCGCACCCAGCGCAAGCTCGGCATCGGGGTCGGGCAGCGGCGATGGAGAAGGCGGGCGAAAGGCCTGAAGGAACTTTTTCAGCATGGGCGCAATCTATCCCATATGTTGCGTCTGGCCAAGCGTGTTCTACCCGTCATAGCCTTGGATGATAACCAGATCGCCGGTCGAGACCGGGTCACGCAGGGCCTTGGCCGCCTGATAGCCGGGACTGTCGTAACAGGCCAGCGCCGCCTCATAGCTGGGAAACTCGATCACCACGGTGCGCGCGCGGGCCTGGCCCTCGCGCGTCTCGCGCCCGCCACCACGGACCAGGAACCGGGCGCCATATTCGGCAAAGGGCGCCGCGTTGGCCGCGATATAACTCTTGTAGATCTCCATGTCGTCCACATCCACATGGGCGACCCAGTATCCTTTGGGCATGATTGTCTCCTCGTCGTTCAGGCCGCAGGGTGGCCCGCAACGCGCGGCGATGCAATCCCGCTTGTGCAGGCGCGGAAATCGGGCAAACTTGCTGGCATGATTGTCTTCGATGGCCATAACGATGTCTTGACCGAGCTCGCCCGCGCCGGCGGCAGGGCTGCCGCGGGTGGGTTCCTGACCGGGCTGCCGGGGCAACTCGACCTGCCGCGCGCCCGGGCTGGCGGGTTTGGTGGCGGTTTCTTCGCGCTTTGGGCGCGCTCTGACGGTGCCACGGATTTCAGCGCGCTGGGCCCGGAATACGATCTGCCTCTGCCCGAACCGGTGCCCGAACCGCAGGCCTGGGAGATGATCCGGGCCCAGGCCGACACGCTGGTGGCGCTGGAAGAGGCAGGCGCGCTGCGGATCTGTACCAGCACTGGCCAGATCGCGCGGGCTCGGGACGAGGGGCTGTTGGCCGCAATCCTGCATCTGGAAGGGGCCGAGGGAATCGGCTCCGATTTCTATGAACTCGAGGAGCTATACGCGCTGGGTCTGCGCTCGCTCGGGCCGGTCTGGAGCCGGCCCAACGCCTTTGGTCACGGTGTGCCGTTCTGCTATCCTTCCGGCCCCGATATCGGGCCGGGCCTGACCGAGCGCGGCCGCGCCCTGATCGCGCGCTGCGCCGAGATGCGGATCCTGGTCGATCTCAGCCACCTGAACCTGGCCGGCTTCCGTGACGTGGCGGCGATATCGACGCGCCCGCTGGTGGCGACCCATTCCAACGCCCATGCACGGGTACCGCATGCGCGCAACCTGACCGATGAACAACTGCGGATCATGGCCGAGAGCGGAGGCCTGGCGGGGGTGAATTTCGAATCCACCTTCCTGCGCCCTGATGGGCGCCCAGACGATGACATACCCGCAGCGTGGCTGATGGCGCAATTCGACCACTTGCTGGGCAGGCTGGGCGAGGAGGGCGTGGCAATCGGCTCGGATTACGATGGCTGCACGCCGCCTGGCTGGCTCAATTCGGTCGACAAGTTGCCGGCCCTGATCGAGGCAATGGAGCGGCACGGCTATCCCGCCGCCCGGATCGAGCGCATCTGCTGGAGCAACTGGATGCGGGTTCTGACCGAAACCTGGGGCGAGGCCGCCTGACTGTTCACAAAATGAGCGCCTGCGGCGCGCCCGTCTGTTTTCGCGCCTGCGGCGCGGCATGCGAGGCGCTGCCTCGCGCTCCGGAGTATTTCGAACCAGAAAGAAGCAGGATTGCACCCTGTACTTTCCTCTTGCTGAAAATATCCCGGGGGAGGCGCCGAAGGCGACGGGGGCAGAGCCCCCATCTTTCGCTTAGACCAGGCGCGAGCTTTCCTTGGCGGCGCGCACGAAATCGGCAAAGAGCGGATGTGGCGCAAAGGGTTTCGATTTCAGCTCGGGGTGATACTGAACCCCGATGAACCAGGGGTGGTCCGCCCATTCCACGATCTCGGGCAGGCGCCCGTCGGGCGACATGCCGGAGAAGCGCAGCCCCGCCTTTTCCAGCTTGTCGCGGTACTTGATATCCACCTCGTAGCGGTGGCGGTGGCGTTCCTCGATGTTGCAGGTGCCATAGACCTCGGCCACTTTCGAGCCTTCGGCCAGCACCGCGTCATAGGCGCCGAGCCGCATGGTGCCGCCCTTGTCGTCGTCGACCTTGCGGCTGACCTTGTAGTTGCCCTGCACCCATTCCTTGAGGTGATAGACTACCGGCTCGAACCGTTTGGCGCCGGCCTCGTGGTCGAACTCTTCGGATCCGGCGCTGGCCATGCCCGCGACGTTACGCGCCGCCTCGATAACCGCCATTTGCATGCCGAGGCAGATGCCCAGATAGGGCACCTGGTGTTCGCGGGCATATTGCGCCGCCTTGATCTTGCCCTCGGTGCCGCGTTCGCCAAAACCGCCGGGGACCAGGATCGCGTGGAAGCCTTCGAGATAGGGCGCGGGATCCTCGCGGTCGAAGATCTCGGCATCGACCCATTCGATCCGGACCTTCACGCGGTTGGCCATGCCGCCATGGGTCAGCGCCTCGGCGATGGATTTATAGGCGTCTTCCAGCTGGGTGTACTTGCCGACGATGGCGACCTTGACCTCGCCTTCGGGGTTGTGGATGCGGTCGCTGACGTCTTCCCATTTCGTCAGGTCGGGTTTGGGCGCCGGGCTGATCTGGAACGCGTCCAGCACCGCCTGATCAAGCCCTTCGGCGTGGTAGGCCAACGGCGCGTCGTAGATGGTCGAGAGATCCTGCGCGGCGATCACCGCCTCGGGGCGGACGTTGCAGAAGAGCGCCAGTTTCTCGCGTTCCTTCTGCGGGATCGGGCCTTCGGAGCGGCAGACGAGGATATCGGGCGCGATACCGATCGAGCGCAGTTCCTTGACCGAGTGCTGGGTGGGCTTGGTTTTGAGCTCGCCGGACGCCTTTATATAGGGCAGCAGCGTCAAGTGCATGAAGATGCACTGGCCGCGCGGCTTGTCCTGGGAAAACTGGCGGATCGCCTCGAAGAAGGGCAGGCCCTCGATATCGCCGACGGTACCGCCGATCTCGCAGAGCATGAAATCGACCTCGTCCTCGCCGATCGAGATGAAATCCTTGATCTCGTTGGTGACGTGGGGAATGACCTGGATGGTCTTGCCGAGGTAATCACCGCGGCGTTCCTTCTCCAGCACGTTGGAATAGATCCGGCCAGAGCTGACCGAGTCCGTCTTGCGCGCCGCCACACCGGTGAAGCGTTCGTAGTGGCCGAGATCCAGGTCGGTCTCGGCACCGTCATCGGTGACGAAGACCTCGCCATGTTCAAAGGGCGACATGGTGCCCGGATCGACGTTCAGATAGGGGTCGAGCTTGCGCAGGCGGACGGAAAATCCGCGCGCTTGCAGCAATGCGCCCAATGCGGCCGAGGCCAGACCCTTGCCAAGCGAAGAAACGACACCGCCGGTGATGAAGATGAAACGCGCCATGAGTGTTCGGCTGCCCCCGTGAGAAGTCATAATTCAGCTGCCCGGCGGTTTCGGAAAAACCGCAGCATCACGGGACTTCACGTATAAAGGATTCGCGCCAATTGCGCAAGAGAACCGCAAGATGCTGTTGCGGCCCTCACCAGGAGTGCAAACTGTTGTAGATCAGTCGGCCTTCGGCACCAGGGGTGCATTGTCGCCCGCACTAGGCGGCAACAGGTCGCTGCCTGCCGGAACGCTGGGTGTCGCCGGTTCGGATGCCGCGGGCGCGGGAACGCCAAGCCGATCGATGACAGATGTGCCTGCCGCCTTTTGCGCTGCGATCACGGTCAGGGTGATCGAGGTCACGATGAACGCGATGGCCAGAACCCAGGTCACCTTGCTGAGAGCGGTTGCCGCCGCCCGGCCGGTCATCACGCCGCCGCCGCCACCACCCATGCCCAGGCCGCCACCTTCGGACCGCTGCATCAGGACGACGGCGATCAGGCCCAGAGCCAGGAGAAGGTGAATGATGAGGACGACGTTTTCCATGGTATTCCTGCGGCCGGTGGCGTGTACCGCGTGGTATCTATGCAAGTTTGCCCGCAGGGGCAAGTCGCGAGTTTGGATCACCTGCGGTTAAGCGGACGATCACATCAAAGAGGCTGGACAGGGATGGGGCGGCGCGGCAGTCTTTGCGCCATGCCACATGACCATCACGACCACCCGCATTCGCTTCTTCCTCCGGACCCCGCGCTGCGCGTCAAGGCGTTGGAGACGATCCTGACCCGCAAGGGGCTGATCGATCCGGCCGCGCTGGACGAGATCATCGACACCTATCAGAATCGCATCGGCCCGCAGAACGGGGCGCGCGTGGTGGCGCGGGCCTGGGCCGATCCGGCGTTCAAGGCGGCGCTGTTGACCGATGCGATGCCCCTGTTGGCCGATCTGGGGTATTACGGTCGGCAGGGTGAGCACATGGTGGTGGTCGAGAATACGCCCGATACCCATAACATGGTCGTCTGTACCCTGTGCAGCTGCTACCCGTGGCCTTTGCTTGGCATTCCGCCGGGCTGGTACAAATCCGACGCCTATCGCGCGCGCGCGGTGCGCGAGCCGCGCAAGGTGCTGGCCGAGTTCGGGGTGAGCTTGCCCGAGGGGACCGCCGTGCGTGTCTGGGATTCGACAGCCGAGATCCGCTATCTGGTGCTGCCGATGCGGCCCGAGGGGAGCGAGGGACTGGACGAGGAGGCGCTGGCGGCGCTGGTGACGCGCGACAGCATGATCGGCACCGGCCTGGCGCGGGTGCCGGCATGACGCGAGTGCATGACATGGGCGGGCGGTTTGGCGATGGTGCCATCACGCCCGAGGCCGATGGCATCCCGCAACTTGGCGACTGGCAGGCAAGGGCGCTGGCGCTGACACTGGCGACCGGGTCGCTGGGACAGTGGAACATCGACGTCTCGCGCCATGCGCGCGAGCGGCTGTCACCGGCGGATTATGGCCGCTTCAGCTATTTCGAGAAATGGATCGCGGCGCTGGCCGATCTGCTGGTCGAGACCGGAGTGCTGACCGAGGAAGACCTGCGTGGAGACGGCGCATCAGGGGTTCACCCGCTGGCCGAACGCGCAATGAAGGCCGAAGCAGTCGCGGGCGTGCTGGCGCGCGGCGGTCCGGCGGACCGCCCGTCGAATGTTGCGGCGCGGTTCGAGGTGGGGCAGATGGTTCGCACCCTGCGCCCGGCGGCGAACCGGCTGGTCGATGGCGGCCATACGCGGCTTCCCGCCTATGCGGCGGGTGCGCGCGGGCGGATCGTGCTGAAACACGGCAGCCATGTGCTGCCCGACAGCAATGCGCACCGGCTGGGCGAGGCGCCCGAGCCGCTTTATGCGGTGGCCTTTCCGGCCTCGGAGCTGTGGGCCGATCCCGAAGCGCCTGGGGACGAGGTGGTGCTGGATCTCTGGCAGAGCTATCTGGAGCCGGCATGAGCGACTGCCCCGATATCGCTGCCCCCGAGCCGGTCTTTGCCGAGCCCTGGCATGCGCAGGTCTTTGCCCTGACGGTGCATCTGAACGAGGCGGGGCGGTTCACCTGGGCCGAGTGGGTGGACCGGTTCTCGGCCACGCTCAAACGCCACGGGCTGTCGCGCGACCTGGACGGAGGCGAGGATTATTTCAATGCCTGGCTGGAAACGCTGGAGGCTCTGCTGGGCGAGTCGGGCGAGGCCGCCCCAGAGGAACGCGCCGAAATGCGCGCGGCCTGGGAGCTTGCCTATCTGACAACGCCGCATGGCCAGCCGGTGCGGTTGGCCGAGTGATCAGCCCTTGTCGTCGGGGTCGGCCTGACCGACCCCGCGAAACACGGCCTTGAACGGCAGGATCCAGAGGATCCCGAGACCCACGAAAATCACCAGTTCGACCAGCACCGGCAACCCGTCGAACCGGGCGCGCAGCCAATCCGTCAGGGTGACCGCCACCACGATATATAGCGGCAGCGCCACCAGCAGGACGACCAGCGACCAGCGGCGGCGGGCCTTGTGCGACAGCGCCATCAGTCGGCGAACGGGTCGGTCACCAGGATGGTGTCCTCCCGCTCCGGGCTGGTCGAGAGCATGGCGACCGGGCAGTCGATCAGTTCCTCGACACGGCGGACATATTTGATCGCATTGGCGGGCAGGTCGGCCCAGCTGCGCGCGCCCTCGGTCGATTCCGACCAGCCGGGCATTTCCTCATAGATGGGCGTGCAGCGCGCCTGTTGGTCGGCGGCGGTGGGCAGATAATCGAGCCGGGCGCCGTCGAGGTCGTAGCCGACGCAGATTTTCAGCGTCTCGAACCCGTCGAGCACGTCAAGCTTGGTCAGCGCGATGCCGTTGATGCCGCTGGTGGCGCAGGTCTGGCGCAACAGCGCCGCGTCGAACCAGCCGCAGCGCCGCTTGCGCCCGGTGGTGGTGCCGAATTCATGGCCGCGCGTGCCAAGCCGTTCGCCATCGGCGTCGTGCAGTTCGGTGGGGAAGGGGCCTTCGCCGACGCGGGTGGTATAGGCCTTGACGATGCCCAGAACGAAGTCGATCGAGTTCGGGCCGATGCCCACCCCGGTGGCCGATTGACCCGCAATTACGTTCGACGAGGTGACAAAGGGGTAAGTGCCAAAGTCGATATCCAGAAGCGCGCCCTGGGCGCCCTCGAACAGGATGCGCTTGCCGGCCTTGCGTTTCTCGTTGAGCACTTTCCAGACCGGTGCGGCAAAGGGCAGGATGCGCGGCGCGATCTCTTTCAGCTGCGCGATCAGCGCGTCGCGATCGACCGGCTCGACACCCAGCCCCTTGCGCAGGGGATTGTGGTGCTGCAATGCGCGGTCGACACGGGCAACCAGCGTGGCCTCGTCTGCCAGATCGGCAACGCGGATTGCACGGCGGCCTACCTTGTCCTCATAAGCCGGGCCGATGCCGCGGCCGGTGGTGCCGATCTTGGTGCCCTTGCTGGCAGCATCCTCGCGCGCGCGGTCCAACTCGCCATGCAGCGGCAGGATCAGCGGCGTGTTCTCGGCGATCATCAGCGTTTCGGGGGTGATCTCGACACCCTGCGCCTGTACCGTCTCGATCTCGCCCATCAGGTGCCAGGGGTCCAGCACCACGCCATTGCCGATCACGCTCAGCTTGCCGCCGCGCACCACGCCCGAGGGCAGCGCGTGCAGCTTGTAGACCTTGCCGTCGATCACCAGCGTATGACCGGCGTTATGGCCACCCTGAAAGCGCGCGATCACATCGGCGCGCTCGCTGAGCCAATCCACGATCTTGCCCTTACCCTCGTCGCCCCATTGGGCGCCGACAACGACGACATTGGCCATGATAGGTCCTTTGCTGGTGTTACAAACCCGCGCCCATATATCGGTGCGCGCGCGGCAGGGAAACCGCAATTTCGACGCATGTGATCTGAATCACTGGACAGATTCACCTATTTGGGTGATTCTCGTGCGCAAAAAAGAACAGGCGGTTCGGGACATGGGCATTTTCCTGCGATGGATGTTCGCCTTCGGTTTGTTGGCATTGACCTACAATCCGACGGAAATAAATTTTGTCCGGTGGGCATACTGGAACTATCAGACCCATCTGTCGGTCGCCGTGTTCATGGGGCTGTTGCTGACGATTGGCTATATCATCTATCTGCGGGCCACCCTGCGTTCGATCGGGCCGTTCGGGATGGCTTTGGTGCTGTCGGTGATCGCCTCGCTGCTCTGGGTCCTGTTTGATTTCGGTCTGCTGCATCTGGACAATACCACGGTGAATGTCTGGCTGGGCATCTTTGCCCTGTCGGTGGTGCTGGGCGTCGGGCTGAGCTGGAGCCACGTCCGGCGGCACCTGGCCGGTCAATCCGATGTCGATGATGTCGACGAATGATCCGTACCCTTGAAAGTGCAAAACGGCGCCGCGATGACCGGGCGCCGTTTTGCATTCATGGGTCTTGTATGGGTTAGCCGGCGGCGCGTTTGTCCGGTCGGAACCCGATCTGCCCCGAGGCGGTGAACTGACCGCTGGCGGTTTTCTTCAGCTTGCCCTCGCGCAAGAGTTGACCGAACGAGCGCAGCCCGTCCTCGCGGTTGAATTCCTGATCGTCGAGCTGGCGCACCTTGTTCATCAGCTGCGGGCGCGAGAACTGGTCGCGACCCTCGACAAAGGACAGGTACGAGGCCGCGGCCTCCAGCAATTCGTGCAGGCCGCTGGCACCGGTCTCGGCGACAAAATCGGCAAAGCTGCCCTCGGCGGCCTTGGCCGGGGCCTCTTCGGCGACCAGGCTGGCCACGCGACGCGGACGCACCGGACCGCTGCCCAACGAGCGCTTGGTATCGATGCGTTGTTCAGCCACCAGTTTCAGCGGCGCCGGACGCTCCTCGGTCCGGGCGCGCGGTGTGCTGCTGCTGGCGACGGGGCGGCGCGGACGCACGACCTCGGACAGGTCCGTGCGGTATTCGTCCTCGCTGGAATGGCTGCCCAAGGTGCCGCCAGCCGACCGCTCGGCGCGGGTCGCGGCAACTGCCGCTCGCATCTGCGAATAGGTCTCGCGGGTGGTGGACAGATCCGGGTCTTCGAGTTTCTCGTCGGCGGCGGCAAGCAGTCGCGAAATGTCGTCGTCGCCGCCGGCTGGAGCGGCCGCGGCCGTTTCCGGGCCACCCTCGAACGTATCGACGTCATCGTCATCGACATCGCTTGTGGCGTCGGCCTCGGCAAAAAGCGATCCATCCACATCCGAGGTATCTTCGTCATCGTCATCGTCATCGTCATCGTCGTCGAGGCTGAGCAGGTCGATGTCGTCGTCGTCGTCCTCCACATCCACATCCGTGCGGGCGGTGTCGCCGCCGCGTTCGGCCAGGTATTCCGCCTCTACAGCGGCAAGCTCGCGCAGCAGATCATCTTCATCCTCGGGCGAGAGCGAGCCGGTTGCGCGGGCATCGACCTCTGCCGTTTCGGCCTCGAACTCGGTGCGCTTGATCTTGCTGACACGGACGGCCACGCGCGGGGGGCTCACGGTTTCGGGCTGTGCTGCCTCTTCGGCTGTGGCGTCGGCAATCGCCTCTTCGCGCGCTTCCTCGGCGTCGGCGGTTTCCGTTACGAAACGCGCCGCGAGCCCGCTGTCGATCTGGTCGATCGGATTGGCGTCCTCGTCGATCGTGTCGAGTTCGGCGACGTTTTCGGCATGTTCGTCTTCGGTATAGCGCGCGTCAGCCTGGCTGGCCTGTTCGTTACGCGACACCACGGCACGGATGCGTTGCAGCTTGGCCGCGATGGAATCGGGTGCGACCGGCGCTTCGGGGGCGTCCTCGACCACCTCGGCCATGGGCAGGATGTCGAGTTCGTCCTCATCCTCGATCTGCGCTTCAACCGCGTCCTCGGGCAGGTCGTCGAATTGCGCGGCGATGCTGGCGAGCAGGGCTTCGCTGTCGGCATCGTCCTCGACCACCGCGTCTGCCACTTCGGCTTCCGCAGGCGCTTCGGCGATTTCGGGCGCCTCGGACACCGGCAACTCGGGTGCCTCGTCGTCTGATGCCTCGACAATCGGCGCGTCATCAGCGGGTGCGGGCTGGTCCTCGGCGACTTCCGGCGAATCCTCCGGGGCCAGCGCGGGGGGCTCCTCTGCTTCAACCGGTGCCTCGGCGACCGGTTCGGCGGTCGCCGGCGCCGCATCGGCGGCGGGGATATCGGAAACAGGTGCTTCGGCGACCGGTCCTGCGGTTTGGGCGTCGTCGCTCACCGCTTCCGCAATCGCGGGCTCTGCTGCCAGCGCGGCGGGCGCAGCGGCGCGCAGCACGATGCCCTTGTCGTCACGCCGCGCTTCGACCTGGCGGGCGATCTCGCGTTCGGCGATACGGGCCAGCATGTCGGCATCGGGCTGTGGCGGTTCGGCCCCGAAATACCGGTCATCGGCGGCAAGGTCCCGAAAGTACTCGGCAATGGCCTTCATCGTGTCAAAGGAATCCTCGAACCCCTCAAGGGTGCAGGAAAACGTCCCATAGGAGACGGTCAAGACCTTGTTGTTCTGTACCATGGGATGCTCGTCCTCTACATAGTTGTGCCTAAGCGGTTACCATCCCTTGGGCGTCAATTTCGGCCCGATTCTGTGCAAATGAGCGTATCATTTTGTGACTACAATATGTCCTGTTTCCAGAGAGAGCGACAATCCCGCCATGAAAACCGCGATTGTTGAGGCGTCGGAACCAGTAACCCTGATTGGCGGCGGTGAGGTCGGCTCAGGAGACCTGGAACTGGCGCTGGAGCGCGCCAGTACGCTGGTCGCCGCCGATAGTGGCGCGCTGGTGGCGCTGGCGCAAGGGCGGATGCCCGATGCGGTGATCGGGGACATGGACAGCCTGCCGGCATTGCACCGCGTCCGCATCCCTGACGAGCGGCTTCATTCGATTTCCGAGCAGGACAGCACCGATTTCGACAAGGCCCTGCGCCATATCGCGGCGCCGCTGGTATTGGGAGTCGGGTTTCTGGGCGCGCGTGTGGATCACCAACTGGCCACGTTCAATGCGCTGGTGCGGCACGTCGATCGTCCTTGTCTGCTGATCGGCGCGGTCGAGGTGATCTTTCACCTGCCGCCCCGGCTGGAGTTGGATCTGGTACCGGGCGAAGTCGTGTCACTGTTTCCGCTGGCGCCGGTGACGGCGCGGTCCGAGGGTCTGTTCTGGCCGCTCGACGGCCTCGGGATGGCGCCCGACGGGCAGATCGGGACCTCGAACCGGGCGACCGGGCCGGTGGTGATCGAGGCAGATGGGCCGGGGTTGCTGGCGATGGTGCCGCGCGGGGCGCTGGACGGGATTATCCGCTGGTTCCTGTCGCCGAACTGCGGGCGCTGGCCTGCTCGCGCAGGATGACGTACAGGCCCGCGGCCATGGTGATCAGGATGCCGAGTGCGGCCAGCCCGTTTGGCAGGTCGCGGAAGATCAGCCAGCCGATGGCTGTGGCGACCGGGATTTCCAGATACTGCATCGGGGCCAGCGTGGCCGAGGGCGCATAGCGCAGCGACCAGGTCATCAACAGATGCGCCGCGGTGCCCAGCACGCCGATGGCCAGAAGCAGCCAGAGTGTTGTGCCCGAGGGGGCGACGAATGTCAGCGCCTCGACCCCCGTGGCATGTCCGACCATCAGCACCGGGGCGAGGACTACGCTGGCCATGACACCGGACACTGCCTGAAGCGCGATCGGGTCGGTATCCTTGGCCAGTTGCCGGGTGACCAGCATGAAGAGAGCAAAGACCACCGCGACCAGCAGCGGCAGCAGGGCTGGTGGGCCGACCTCGGCAAAGCTGGGCTGGATCACCAGAAGCGTGCCGATGAACCCCACGATACAGGCGCCAAGGCGGCGCGGGCCGACTTCTTCGCCTAGAACGTATTTACCTAATAGCAGCATGATGAACGGCATCACGAAAGCGATTGCGATGGCGTCGGCCAATGGCAGATAGCGCAAGGCGGTGAACATCGCCCAGATGCCCACGATATGCAGTGCGGTGCGCAGGGCGGTCAGGCGCAAGAGCCGCCCGTGCAATTGCCAGGGGCGCCTGGTGACCTGGACCAGCGGGATGAGAATGATCGCCTGAAGGCCGAAGCGCACCAGCAAGAGCTGCATGGTGGGCATGGTGCCGCCCAACAGTTTGGCCAGCGCATCGCCCATCGGGGCGAGCACACAGAAACCGAGCATCAGGAAGATGCCGAGCAGGGGACGGTCGGCGGTCATTGCGCCACGCTAGTTTCCCGCATGAGGCGATACAAGCGGCGAAAAAGTGAGCAAGCCGGAATTTTGCAAAAATTCCGGTACAGAAAATCGCAGATTTTCTGGGCCATTTTCTGTGTCAGAAAATGGCGCCCGCCTCAGCAGTTCGGAACATTGACCGCGAGCCCGCCCAGCGAGGTCTCCTTGTATTTCTCGTGCATGTCGGCACCGGTCTGGCGCATGGTCTCGATCACCGCATCCAGCGGTACGAAATGCTTGCCGTCGCCGCGCAAGGCCAGCGAAGCTGCCGAGACCGCCTTGATCGCGGCCAGACCGTTGCGTTCGATACAGGGCACCTGAACCAGACCCTTGACCGGATCGCAGGTCATGCCGAGGTGATGTTCCAGCGCGATCTCGGCCGCGTTTTCCACCTGTTCGGGCGTGCCGCCCATCACCGCGCAGAGGCCTGCCGCCGCCATGGCGGCGGCGCTGCCGACCTCGGCCTGACATCCCGCTTCGGCGCCCGAGATCGAGGCGTTGTACTTGACCAGCCCGCCGATGGCGGCGGCGGTCAGCAGGAAATCCTCGACATGGCTGGGGGCGGCACCCGGCACGTGGTCGAGGTAGTAGCGCAGCACCGCGGGCAGAGTGCCCGCCGCACCGTTGGTGGGGGCGGTCACAACCTGGCCGCCAGCGGCGTTTTCCTCGTTCACCGCCATGGCATAGACGCTCATCCAGTCGTTGATCGTATGCGGCGCGTTCAGGTTCATGCCGCGCTCGGCCACCAGCGCGTCATGGATCCCCTTGGCGCGACGGCGCACATTGAGGCCCCCGGGCAGGATGCCATCGGTGGCCAGTCCGCGTTCGATACAGTTGTTCATCACTTCCCAGAGCCGCGCAGTGCCCCTGGCGAATGAGACCTCGCAGCCACGCGCGATTTCGTTGGCCCGTTTCATCTGGGCGATGGACTTGCCCGAGGCGGCGGCCATCTCCAGCATCTCGGCTGCGGATTTGAACGGATAGGGCACCGGCGGGCCGTCATTGCTGTCCTTGCCCTGGGCCAGCTCATCTTCGGTCAGGACAAAGCCGCCACCGACGGAATAGAACACCTGCCGCAGGATCACGTCGCCCTGTGCGTCGGTGGCCATCAGGATCATGCCGTTGGCATGGCCCGGAAGGGTGTGGTCATAGTCGAAGACAAGGTCGCGCTTGGGGTCGAAGGCCAGCTCCGGCAGCCCTTCGGGCGTTACCGTATGGGTGGCGTGGATCGCGGCCAGCGCTTCCTCTGCCTTGTCGTTGTCATAGCTGTCGGGGACAAAGCCCGCGAGGCCGAGGATGGTGGCGCGGTCGGTGGCATGGCCAACGCCGGTAAAGGCCAGCGAGCCATGCAGCGAGCCCTTGACCCCATGAAACTCGAAGGGTGAGGCGCGCATCATGTCGAGGAAACGCGCGGCGGCCACCATCGGCCCCATTGTGTGCGACGAGGACGGGCCGATGCCCACTTTGAACATGTCGAAGACGGAGAGGAACATATCAGGTAGCCGAACCTTCTGGCGGGTTTGCGTGATGAGGGGCGGTGAACGGGGTGTCGCCCAGCCCCTCGGCCACTTGAGCGGCACGGGTGGCGGGGCGGGTTTCCAGCGCTGCGAGGATGCGGTGCAGATGCGGCGTGTCGGTGGCGGCGAACCAGGAGCGGTCGCTGTCCTGCGGATAGAGCACCAGCCAGCGCATCAGGCAGGCGAGATACCAGCTCAGGATGGACGGGGTGGCGGGCGACAGCCAGTCCGGCGCCCCTGCCGCCACGGCATCGAGCAGGGCCAGATGAGTGCGCAGGCGCGGGCGCAGGCCCGTGCGCAGCGTCTCGACCTGAGCCTCGGCGATGTATTTGTCGGGATAGAACAACATCCGCATATCCGCATGCAGCGTGTTCGAGGCGAAGAACAGCCATTTCAGGAAGGCGCCGCGCGCCGGATCGGCGGGGGCCGGGGCAAGTTGGCCATGCGTATCGGCAAGCCAGAGCAGGATGGCGGCGGTTTCAAAGATCGGACCCTGCGGGGTTTCCAGCACCGGGATCAGCCCGGCGGGGTTGAGCGCGCGATAGGCGGCGCTGTCCTGCGCCCGGTTGGTGCGGTCCACCAGCATGGTTTCATAGGGCAGACCCATATCCTCCAGCGCCAGCCGGATCACCAGCGAGGCGTTGTCGGGGGCGTAATGCAGGCGATAGGGCGCGGTCATGCCCCCGATATAAGATGCACGGGCGATTCTGCATTCACCGATTGCGACGTTTCCCATCGGAAACGCGTAAGCTTGCCGCGAGTCACGGTTTCTGCGCGTGACAGACGAAATGGGTCAGGGAAAAGAAGAACCGCCCCGCGCGTGCCAGCTCCTGCTGCTCCTGTGCCCAGGATCGCGCCTCGGGTTCGGGCATTGCGTCTATCTGGATGGCATAGGCGGTCATCAGGCGGATCATCATCGCGGCCAGCCCGTCGGGGCGCAGCTGTGTGTCGCAAAAGGCAAGCGGCGTCGTGCTGACCTTGCGAAACCCGACCTCGGCCAGCAGCGCAGGCAGCCGCGCGGGCACATCGCGGCAAGCGAGGTGGCGGTCCCAGATGCGGCACATCTCGGCCATGCGCTGGGGCTGGTCGCTGTGCCAGGTGAGCGTATCGAAATGCATGTCGCCGATCACCAGCCGGCCACCGGGCTTCAGGGCGCGAAAGAGTTCGGCCAGCGGTGGGCGCATGTCGTGGAAGTATTCGAACACTTGCAGCGAGACCGCGCCGTCGAGGCTGTTTTCATCGCAGGGGAGGGCCTCGGCGTGGCCCTCCAGGAAGGCGACATTGCCGCGATCCGCGCAGCGGGCGCGCGCGAGATCGAGCATGTCGGGGCTGGGATCAAGACCCAGCACATGACCGGTGTCGCCCACCGCGCGGGACAGGTCGAGTGTCAAGAGGCCGTTGCCACAGCCCAGATCCAGCAATCGATCTCCCGGCGATGGTGACAGCGCATCGAAACTGGCGCAGCGGCGGCGGGTGACATCGGCGCCCTGATAAGCATCCTCCAGAATGCGGGCGGTGTCTTCGTCGAATTGCAGCATGCGATTGCTCCTCCTGCCGCGACCATAGCACATTCAGCGAAGCGCCCCAAAAACGGCGGGGCCCGGCAGGGCCTTGCCCTGTTCGGAGTCACCCTGCGCGGCGGCGGCGCAAGGCCAGACCGGCGCGAAGGTTCAGCGTCAGCAGGGTGATGTTGGTGACCCCAGCCAGAAGTTCCAGCGCCTGCACGAAATAGAAGAGCGTATCGAACTGACCGGCATTGGCGCGGAGCGCGAGGAACACGGCGCTGGATGTGGAGCAGGCGACCATGGCCAATACGCTCAAGCGGATGGAGCGGGACGGGCTGATCCGGCGCTTGCCGTCCGAGGAGGATCGCCGCGCCCGGCTGATCCATCTGACCGACCGCGCCCACGCGATGGAGGCAGAGGCCAAGGCGGCGGCGGGGGCGCAGAATGCGCAGGCGCTGGCGGGTCTGGACGCGGCAGAGCGCGCGACATTCACCGCGCTGATGCGCCGGGTGATCGGCAATATGCAACGGGGCTGAGGGGCGGGTCTGGGGCTGACGGCCGGATTTGGTCTCGCAGTCGGGCGGGGCGTTGCGTATAACGCTGGCAATCATCGACAGGGGATACTGCCATGACCGGAGAACTCTCGCCCATCGACAAGGCGAAATTCGTTGCCGCCAAGCGGGCGGCGGATCTGGTCGAGGATGGTATGAGGGTCGGCCTCGGGACAGGGTCCACAGCCGCCTGGCTGGTGCGCTGCCTCGGCGAGATGGTGCGCAACGAAGGGTTGAAGATGCGCGGCGTTCCGACCTCGACCCGCACCGCGCAGCTGGCGCGAGAGGTGGGGATCGAGATCATCACGCTGGACGAGGCGCGCTGGCTGGATATCACCATCGACGGGGCCGACGAATTCGATGGCGACCTGAACCTGATCAAGGGCGGTGGCGGCGCGCTGCTCCACGAAAAGATCGTGGCGACAGCCTCGGACCAGATGGTGGTGATTGCCGATGTCGGCAAGGAAGTGGGCCGTCTGGGCGCCTTTCCCCTGCCTGTCGAGGTGATCCCCTTTGGCTGGCAGACCACCCAGGCGCTGTTGGAGGAGACGCTGATCTCGATGGACGTGCTGGGGCGGACGGCGACCTTGCGGATGAACGGCGACACACCGTTTGTCACCGACGAGGGCAACCATATCCTGGACCTGCACCTGCAACGGATCGGCAATGCCCGTCAGGTGGCGCTGGTGCTGAACCAGATCCCCGGCGTGGTGGAAAATGGCCTGTTCATCGACATTTGTGACACGGTCGTGGTGGGCCATGGTGACGGGCGGGTGGAAATCCGCGACATCAACCAGGGCACGGTGGAACATGACCGGCTGGATTTTGTCGAAAGCGACAACCTTTTTACCGATCTGGCGGATTGAGCGGGCGCTCACGCGGGTGTGATCGACGTTGTTTTCGGCAGGGTCGGCCATATGTGAACAACTCATGCAGGGCCTGCGGGCCGGCACAGGATCAAAAGGCTGCCGCCCGGCTGGGCAGCGGCGGGACTACGAGGCGAACAGATGAATTTTGACTACGACCTTTTTGTCATCGGCGGCGGTTCGGGCGGCGTGCGCGCGGCGCGCGTTGCGGCGGGCGAGACCGGGGCCAAGGTGGCACTGGCCGAAGAGGACCGCTATGGCGGCACCTGCGTGATCCGGGGCTGCGTGCCGAAAAAGCTGATGGTGTTCGCCAGCGAATATGCCGGCATGGTCGAGGACGCGCAGGCCTATGGCTGGGACATCCAGCCGGGCGCGTTCGACTGGGACGTGTTTCGCACCAAGCTGTACAAAGAGCTGGACCGGCTGGAAGGCGTCTATCGCAACATCCTCAAGAACAACGGGGTCGAGACCTTCGACACCCGCGCGCGGCTGGTCGATGCCCATACGGTCGAACTGTCCGACGGCACCCGCAAGAGCGCGAAACATATCCTGATCGCCACCGGCGGCCGTCCGGTCAAGCCCGAGATCAAGGGCGCCGAGCTGGGCATCACCTCGAACGAGATTTTCCATCTGGAGAAGCTGCCCGAGCGGATGCTGATCGTGGGCGGTGGTTACATCGCCTGTGAATTTGCGGGCATCATGAACGGCATGGGGGTCGAGGTGACCCAGTATTATCGTGGCGCCCAGATCCTGCGCGGCTTCGATGACGAGGCGCGCGGGCTGGTCAGCGAGGAGATGTGCCAGAACGGCATCAAGCTGCATCTGGGCACAAATGTGCTGGAGATGGAACGCGAGGGAGACCGGATCCGGGTCAAGGCCACCAACGGCGACGAAGAGCTGTTCGACCAGGTGATGTTCGCCACCGGCCGGGTGCCCAATGCCGACGATCTGGGGCTTGAGGGGCTGGGCGTCGAGTTCGGCCGCAAGGGTCAGATCGTGGTGGATGACTACAGCCAGACGGCGGTGCCCTCGATCTATGCCATCGGGGACGTGACCGACCGGGTCAACCTGACGCCGGTTGCGATCCGCGAGGGCATGGCCTTTGTCGACACCGTGTTCCGGGGCAAGCCGACCCCGGTCGATCACGAGTTGATCCCGACCGCGATCTTTACCCAACCCGAGATGGGCACCGTGGGGCTGAGCGAAGAAGACGCCGCGGCGCAGGAGCCGGTCGAGATCTATGCGACCTCGTTCAAGCCGATGCAGACCGCCTTTGCCGGGCGCAGCCAGCGGGTGCTGATGAAACTGATCGTATCCAAGGCCACGCGCAAGGTATTGGGCTGCCATATCGTGGCGCCGGGGGCGGGCGAAATGATCCAGCTGGCCGGGATCGCGGTCAAGATGGGCGCCACCAAGGAGGACTTCGACCGGACGGTTGCGGTTCACCCGGTAATGGCCGAAGAACTGGTCACCCTGCGGCAACCGGTCCGCAGTGCTTGATTTACGGAGCGAAATGCTCAGGTTAAGGAACAGGTCGGTCACGGCCGTGTGAACAACAAGGAGACGGAAACCAGATGGCGGGCAACTCAGGTGGCCCCTGGGGGGGCGGAGGCTCTTCCGGTGGCGGCGGAAACAGGGGAAACAATGGCGGTCAGAAGCCGCCCGAAGGTGATGGCCCGCAGATCCCCGAGATCGACGAATTGGTCAAGAAGGGCCAGGAACAGCTGCGTGTCCTGATGGGCGGGCGCGGCGGAACCGGCAACCGGGGCGGCGGCAACGGTCGCGGCACCGGCGGTGGCGGTGGCCCGGCCTTTACCCGCGGCACGCTGGGTCTGGGCGTTGTGGTTGCGCTTGGTCTCTGGGGCATGGCCAGCTTCTACACAGTCAAACCCGAAGAACAGTCGGTGGAACTGTTTCTGGGCGAGTTTTCCGGCATCGGCACCGAGGGTCTGAACTTTGCGCCCTGGCCGCTGGTCACCGCCGAGGTGATCCCGGTCAAGGTCGAACAGACCGAGACCATCGGCTCGGGCGGGCGCGGCAGCGATGCCGGTCTGATGCTGACTGGCGACGAGAACATCGTCGATATCGACTTCCAGGTGGTGTGGAACATCACCGATCCGGCCAATTTCCTGTTCAACCTGCGCGACCCGCGCCAGACCATCCAGGCGGTGTCGGAATCGGCCATGCGCGAGATCATCGCGCAGTCGGAACTGGCGCCGATCCTCAACCGTGACCGTGCGGTCATCGCCGAGCGGCTCGAAGAGCTGATCCAGCTGACGCTGGACAGTTATAACTCGGGCATCAACATCGTCCGGGTCAACTTTGACGGGGCCGACCCGCCAGAGCCGGTCAAGGATGCCTTCCGCGAGGTGCAGTCGGCGGGTCAGGAACGCGACCGGCTGGAAAAGCAGGCCGATGCCTATGCCAACACGGTTCTGGCCGGTGCGCGCGGTGAAGCGGCGCAGGTGCTGGAAGAGGCCGAAGGCTATCGCGCCCGCGTGGTCAACGAGGCCCAGGGTGAGGCCAGCCGCTTCTCGGCGGTGCTCGAAGAATATTCCAAGGCGCCCGACGTGACCCGCAAACGTCTCTATCTGGAGCGGATGGAGCAGGTGCTGGGCGATATCGACAAGGTGATCCTGGACAGTGACGGGGCGGGCAGCCAGGGCGTGGTGCCCTATCTGCCGCTCAACGAGCTGCGCAAATCCGGCGACAAGGAGAACAATTGATGCGGAAATCGACCTTTCTCCTGCCCATCGTCGTGGTGCTGGTCGCGCTGGGCTTGTCGTCGCTGTTCATCGTGGACGAGCGTGAAAAGGCGCTGGTGCTGCAATTCGGCCGGGTGATCGACGTCAAGGAAGAGCCGGGACTGGCCTTCAAGATCCCGCTGATCCAGGAAGTGGTGCGCTATGACGACCGCATCCTGAGCCGCGAAGTCGGCCCGCTGGAAGTCACCCCGCTGGATGACCGCCGACTGGTGGTCGACGCCTTTGCCCGCTATCGCATCACCGATGTGCGGCAGTTCCGTCAGGCGGTGGGTGCCGGTGGTATCGCAACCGCCGAAACGCGTCTGGACTCGATCCTGCGCGCCAAGACGCGCGAGATCCTGGGTTCGGTCAGCTCGAACGACATCCTCAGCTCCGACCGTGCCGCGCTGATGCTGCGCATCCGCAACGGTGCCATCTTCGAGGCCCGCGATCTGGGGCTTGAGGTGATCGACGTGCGCCTGAAACGCACCGACCTGCCCGAGGCCAACCTGAACGCCACCTTTGCCCGGATGCGGGCCGAGCGCGAACGCGAAGCCGCCGACGAGGTGGCGCGCGGTAACGAGGCGGCACAGCGGATCCGGGCGCAGGCCGATCGGACCGTGGTCGAGCTGGTCTCTGAGGCGCGCCGCGAGGCCGAAATCGTCCGCGGTGAGGCCGATGCCCAGCGGAACGGCATCTTTGCCGAAGCCTATGGCAAGGACCCGGAGTTCTTCGAATTCTACCGTTCGCTCTCGGCCTATGAAAAGGCGCTGCAAGGGGGAAACAGCTCGATGGTGATGAGCCCGGATTCCGAGTTCTTCAATTATCTGAAATCGCCCTCGGGCAGGTCCGAGTAAGCCACGCGGCATCGACGGATACCGAAAGGGCCGGCCTCTGTGCCGGCCCTTTTCACGTTCTCCCCACAGTTGTCTTGATCCGTGGCCATGAATGCCGTCAAATGCGGCAAGACCGGAACTCGGGAACTGAAATGCGATTGATTTATGCCTGTTTGACGGCCCTCGCTCTGGGCACTCCGGCGCTGTCAGAGCCTGCCATCGTGCTGGACGACACCGCTTATGACACCTACGGCAAGCGGGTCTCGGTCAGCAGCGTCGTGCGCCTGGCCACCATCACCGGCGATCGTGTCAGCATGAGCGCTACCCGCGCCTATCTGCCGGCGGGCAAGATCCTGTTGGTGGGGCGCGGCCCGCTCTGTCGCAAGCAGTCGCTCGACCTGTGGTGCTTTGCCGTCACCCAGGACGGGCTGCCCGTCTATGTGCGGGCCGACAGCAAGGGCTATTTCAAGGCCGATGGCTATGACGGGTTCATCGCCGTGGCGCAGCGTCCGGGGGCGGTGGAAACCACCGATGGCCGGGTGTTGGAATACAGCAGCTCCGAGCGGTATCAGCTGGTCGATCACAGCGAGGATACGGTGACGCTGGCCGTCGGCCCCGAGAACCGCAAGCCCGGTTTCGACGCCGCCACCACGGTCGAAATCCCGCGCGAGGACAGCGATTTCGTCTTTGTCGATACCGACGAGCTGCGCAACGACACCAGCTATGCGCCGATCCGGCCCCTGACACGCGGCGACGCGCTGGCCCGGCTGGCGCGGGATATTGCCGACCTTGACCTTGACGCGCAAAGTTTTCGCGAAGCGCGCGACTTCTTCGAACGTCTCCTGGTCGAGGAGAAGAATTGCAGCGACGAGATCACGCTGGAACAGACCGCCGGTGTGGAACTGGCGGCAGGCGTGGGCGGTCTGCTCTCGGCCATCGACGCCAAGCTTCAGATTACCGCGACCTATGCCAAGAGCACCAGCTATCCCAAGGGGATGCAGATGCGCGCGCTCCGCTATGTGCAGGACCTGCCCGAGGATGGTGCCCGTTATTTCGAAATCTGGGAGCGCCTGAGCCATGAGGACGAGAGCTGCAAGGGCGTCATCTCGGCCCGGCTGACCGGGGCAGACGATGCCGAACGTGGTGGCGAAAGTGGCGAGATAACCACGCAATCGGCCCGTGACATGGGGCTTGGGGTCAGTGAAAGCCGCAAGTTCCCGTCCTATTCCTGCGACCGCGAGTATTTCATCGCGCTCGATCATCTGACTTCGGCCGATGGGCGGCTGTCGCAGGCGGGAGCGGAGCTTTTGGTCACCTACGCGATGCGCTACCAGGGTGCGGGAGGCATCAAATCGTGCCGTGACCGGGGGGGCGACGGATGATCGGCCTGCTGGTGCTGGCGCTGGGGCTGGTGATGATCGCAGAGGGCGCGGTCTATGCGCTGGCGCCCGGCATGGTGGAAAGGCTGCTCGAGATGCTGCGCAGCCTGCCATTGGCGGCGCGGCGGCAGACCGGCCTGCTAAGCATGGTGTTTGGCCTGATTTTGGTCTGGGGTGCCTATCAGATCGGGTTTTGACCTTTTTTACTTGGCTCGGTGCCTGCCTCCTTTCATTTCCCCGCGATCCCGAGTTGCGGGCGGGGGCAAACTGACTACATTGTTGTCGAGACAGTGACCGGACAAGGCAGCGCCCCCGGTCGGCAGGTAGGTGACAAGGAGACCCCCAGTGCAGCCACAGGCACGCAGTATCGCCCGGACGCAGGATAGCAGGATGATCACCAACGCCCGGTTGTTGGCGATGGCGGGACTGAGCGTGCTGTTCCTGCTGCTCCAGACCCTCATCGCCCAGGCCCGGCCGGAAAGCCTGGCGCCGCTGGCGGACAAGGTCAGCCCGGCGGTGGTCAACATCACCACCTCGACCCTGGTCGAGGGCCCGACCGGCCCGCAGGGAATCGTGCCCGAAGGCTCGCCCTTCGAGGATTTCTTTCGCGAGTTCCAGGACCGCAACGGCGGTGGCGACCGGCCCCGGCGCAGCTCGGCGCTGGGCTCGGGTTTCGTGATCTCCGAGGACGGCTATATCGTCACCAACAACCATGTGATCGCCAAGGCCGACGAGATCCTGATCGAGTTCTTTCCCGGCGACGGCCAGCCGGCGCGCGAATTGCCGGCCAAGGTGGTGGGCACCGACGAAAATACCGATATCGCGCTGTTGAAGGTCGAGGCGGACGGGCCGCTGAAATATGTCAAGTTCGGCAATTCCGACACCGCCCGTGTGGGCGATTGGGTGATGGCGATGGGCAATCCGCTGGGACAGGGTTTCTCGGTTTCGGCCGGAATCGTGTCGGCCCGCAACCGGGCGCTCAGCGGCAGCTATGACGATTACATCCAGACCGACGCGGCGATCAACCGGGGCAATTCCGGCGGTCCGCTGTTCAACATGGATGGCGAAGTGATCGGGGTGAACACCGCGATCCTGTCGCCCAATGGCGGCTCGATCGGCATCGGTTTCTCGATGGCCTCGAACGTGGTCACCAAGGTGGTGGGCCAACTGCGCGAATATGGCGAGACCCGCCGCGGCTGGCTGGGCGTACGTATCCAGGATGTGACCGAGGACATGGCCGAGGCGATGGGGCTGGAAAAGACCGGCGGCGCGCTGATCAGCGATGTGCCGGACGGCCCCGCCAAGGAGGCCGGGCTCAAGGCCGGTGACGTCATCCTGAGCTTTGATGGGGCCGAGGTGCGTGACACCCGCGACCTGGTGCGCCGGGTGGGCGAAAGCGAGGTCGGCAAATCGGTGCGTGTGGTGGTGTTCCGCGACGGTGGCACCCAGACCGTGCTGGTGACCCTTGGCCGTCGCGAGGATGCCGAGCGCGCCGGTTCGGGAACCGAGGACGAGAACGATGGCGGCCAGTCCGAGCCGGAAGCCAGCAAGAAAGAGTTCCTGGGCCTGACGGTCAGCGTGCTGACGTCGGATATGCGAACCGAGCTGGGCCTTGCCGACGATGCGACCGGGCTTGCAATCATCGCGGTCGACGAAGCGTCGGAAGCCTTTGAAAAGGGATTGCGCACGGGCGATGTGATCACCGAGGCGGGGCAGCAGAAAGTGGCCACGCTGGCCGATCTGGAAACCCGTATCGACGAGGCGCGCGAGGCGGGCCGCAAGTCGCTGCTGCTGCTGGTGCGGCGCGGTGGCGAGCCGAGGTTTGTGGCCTTGAGCCTCGATCAGTGACACGCGCGAATACCGACAAAAAGGCGGCCGGTTTTCCCGGCCGCTTTTTATTTGGCGAGAGGACGTGATGGGAGATTTGCTCGAAACGCTTCTGGAATGTGAAACCCGGGTCTGGCAAGCGCTCGTCGCGGGTGATGCCGCGGCCGATATCGCGGCGCTCGATCCGGGTTTTCTGGGGGTCTATCCGGACGGCTTTGCCGGGCGCGACGCACATGCGGGGCAACTTGCCAATGGTCCGACGGTTGCACGGTTCACCCTGTCGCAGGCACGGGTGCTGGAACTGGCTCCGGGCTGTGCGGTGCTGAGCTATAGCGCACGGTACCGCCGGGTCGGGCGGAAGGCGGACGAAGAGATGTATGTCAGCTCGATCTGGCGGCGGGATGGCGAGGGCGGCTGGCGCAACCTGTTCAGCCAGGACACGCCCGCGGTCGGTTGAGGCGCCAGAGAAAAAGAGCCATGTGCGGGGGCACATGGCTCAAGTGAGGTAATAGAGGTCAGTATGGGACGGAACACTGGGGATGCTCCCCGACCTCAGGACGGTAACCACGGACAGGTATGATGGCAGTGACGATTCGGGTCTGTGACCCATGTCACAAGCGATGAAAATCCGGTGCCGGGGCCACGGTTCCCAGGCCGCGGGCGCGGGTCAGATCTGATCGGGATCGGCCAGCGCCCGCAGAGCATTCGGGTCGCGGATCGCAAGTGTCCCGCGCCCCACATCGATCACGCCCAACCGCTTCCAGGTGGCCAGGGTCTTGGAAATCGCCTCGCGCGTCGCGCCGACATATTCCGCCAGTTCCGCCTGCGACAGTCGCACCGTCGCCCCGCCCGCGTCGTGATGCGGTGCCAGGTGCAGTAGCTTGCGCGCCAGCCGGGTCGGAACAGGCAGAAACACCTGTTCGTTGAGTTGTCCGCCCATCCAGCGCATGCGCTGTCCGGCCAGCCGCACCATGTCGATGGCCAGTTCCGGATGCCGGTGAAGCTCGGCCATCACGTCGGCGCTGAGCACCCTGAGCACCCGCGACGGTTCTACCGCCGTCACCGTCGCGGTGCGCGGGCCGGGATCGAACAGCGCGATCTCGCCGAACACAGCGCCGGGGCCGACAAGATCGAGCGATAGCTTGCGCCCGTCTAGCGAGAGGATCGATATTTCCATCGAACCCGCCAGCACGGCATAAAGCGCGTCCCCCGGATCACCCTGCTTGAAGAGCCCCGCGCCGCGCTCAAGCCCGATCTCGGTGGCCTGGGCCGCCAGCATCTGTTTCAGCCTTGGCGAGGCGTCGGCCAGAAAGCCGGTATCGGGCAGGGATATCATGGCGTCGCGGACCTTTCACGGGCTTCAGGTCAATACCCTAAGCCGGGGATGAGCGACACTCAAGCGGCGCGGTGGATCAGCCCTGGTCCTGGTCGGGGTCGATCATATGGGCCTGCAACAGGCCGAATTGCAACATGATGAAGCCCATCAGCAGGATTGGAAAGCCGAAGGTCTCGATCTTGACCCAGAGATCGGTGGACATGTTGCGCCAGACAAGCTCGTTGGCCACCGCCAGTCCGGTGAACGCGCCGCATAGCCGACGGGTCAGGATCATCCAGCCTTCGTCGCGCATGGGCAGCACGTCACCCAATACATAGGCCAGATAGGAACGTCCCCGCATCAGCCCGATGCCCAGCAGGACCGCGAAGACGCCATAAACCAGCGTCGTCTTCATCTTGAAGAAGCGCTCGTCGTTGAACCAGGCCGTGAGCCCGCCGAAGAAGATCACCATGAAGGCGGTGAAGATCTGCATCCGGCTGAGCTTGCCCGTCAGTGCCCAGAGCACCCCCATCGCCGCCAGCAGGATGGGGATGAAGACCAGCGTTGCCACGATGAACCCCGAGTATTCGGCGCCGGCGATCTCGAAGGTCTTTTCCTTGAGCCTGAGGTAGATCAGGAAAAAGGCCACGGTCGGGCCCAGTTCCAGCACCTGCTTGATGATCGGGTTGATGTCCTTTTCCGCCGCCATGCCGTTCCTGTCCATTCCTTCAGCCTCCGAACTCAACTATCACCGCACCCGCCGCGATCAACCCCATCAGAGCGATCCGGCGCGGTCCAACCGTCTCTTTCAGCACCAGCCAGCCGATGAGCGCGGCAAACACGGTCGAGGTTTCGCGCAGCACCGCGGCCTCGCCCACCTTGTCGAGCCGCGTGGCCAGCATGATGGCGCCGAAGGAGAGAAAGGCGGTGATGCCCCCGGCAAAGCCGCGCAGGATCAGGGGACCGGGGGTGGGGCGGTGAATCATCGACCGCCAGCGCAGCCCGGCGATGACCGGAAACACCAGACCGTCGATGAAGAAGAACCAGGCCAGAAAAGTGAACGGGTCGGCGGTGGCCCGGATGCCATAGGCGTCATAGGTGGTGTAGAGCGCCACGAAGAGGCCGGTGATCGCCGCCAGACCCAGCGCGGGCATCAGCGTCTCGCGCGCGGTGTCGAGAAAGATCATGTTATAGACGGCAAGCCCGAAGATACCCGCCAGCAGGACACCGACGCCCAGCCATTGCAGGGCGGTGAAGGTCTCGCCAAAGAGCAGATAGGCACCAATCACGGTAAAGAGCGGCCCGGTGCCGCGCACCACCGGATAGACCACCGTATAGGCGCCCTTGGTATAGGCCATGGCCTGGAACAGCTTGTAGAAGACATGGATCAGCCAGGCGGTGGCGAAGATGGGCCACATATGCGGCTCGGGCCAAGGCACCACGAAGAAAGCAAAGGGCGCGGCCATCAGCGCATAGGCGCCGTCGATCGCACCCCGGCTGAGCCAGGGATCGTGGCGGCCCTTTTGCAACGCGCCAAAGACCGCGTGCAGGAAGGCCGCCATGAGTGCGAGACCCAGCGCAAGGTCGTGACCGGCGGCGGTGCCTTCGAGCGAGACGAGCCAGGTGCTCATGATCGCGGGGGAGTGTTTCGGGGCCAGCGCCGGGGGGCTGTCTGCCCCCCGGACCCCCCGAGAGTATTTCTGGCGAAATGAAGGGGGATGGGCGTCATGCCTGTGTGTCGAGCCCGGTCAGTGCAGCGGCGAACTCCTCGGGGTCGAAAGGGGCCAGATCGTCGATCTGTTCGCCCACCCCGATGGCGTGGATCGGCAGGCCGAAGCGGTCGGCCAGCGAGACGAGAATGCCGCCCTTGGCGGTGCCGTCGAGCTTGGTCATCACCAGGCCCGAGACATCGGCGAGTTTCTGGAAGGTCTCGACCTGGCTGATCGCGTTCTGGCCGGTGGTGGCGTCGAGCACCAGAAGCGTGTTGTGGGGGGCGGTGTCGTCCTTTTTGCGGATGACGCGGACGATCTTGGCCAGCTCCTCCATCAGGTCGGCGCGGTTTTGAAGGCGGCCCGCCGTGTCGATCAGCAGGAGGTCGGCGCCGTCGGCTTGGGCGCGGGTCATGGCGTCGAAGGCAAGCGAGGCGGGGTCGGAGCCTTCGGGCGCGGTCAGCACCGGCACGCCGGCGCGGTCGCCCCAGACCTGGAGCTGTTCAACAGCCGCAGCGCGGAACGTGTCGCCGGCGGCGATGACCACCTTCTTGCCCGCCGCCTTGAACTGGCTGGCGAGCTTGCCGATGGTGGTGGTCTTGCCGGAACCGTTGACGCCCACCACCAGCACCACTTGCGGGCGCCTGGGGTAGAGCGGCATCGGGCGTGCGACCGGTTCCATGATGCGGGTGATTTCCTGGGCCAGCAGTTCCTTGATTTCCTGCGTCGAGAGTTTGCGCCCGATCCGCCCCTCGGCCATGTTGGCGGTGACACGCAGGGCGGTATCGACGCCCATGTCGGCGGCGATCAGCAGCTCTTCGAGCTGTTCCAGCATGTCGTCGTCCAGCGTGCGGCGCACCACGGTCGCGCTGCCGGGACGGGCGAAGAGGCGGCCGAGCAGGCCGCGACCCGTGCCGGTTTCAGCGGGCGGGGTCGGGTCGATGGGCTGCGGCGCCTCGGGCGGCATCGGCGTCGGGGCGGGGTCAACCGGCTGCGGCTCTGGCATCTCGGGCGTGTCGGGCAGTTCCGGCACCGGTTGCGGTTCCGGGTCGGGCTGGGGGATCACCGGGTCGGGTTGAGCGGCGGTAACCGTCTCCTCGACCCCGCCATCCTCGACAATCGCGTCGAGCCCCTGTTCGATTTTCGAGGACGATTTGAACAGACGGTCCTTGAGTTTCGAGAAAAACGCCATGTCCGGCCCTCCGCTTGCGATCCTGTCTCACCTAATGCGGATTGGCGCCGGTTGCAAAGGGTCAGGTGAGCGCAAGGGCAAAGCCCATCTGCGCGCCCCAATAGAGCGGCCAGACCAGATAGGGGGTCAGGCGCAGGGCGGGGTGACCGGGCGGCAGCAGGAATTTCTCGGTCGCGAGGATCATGTCAGAGGCGATGAAGGCGGTCGCGGCAGGTAGAACCCAGGCCAGCATGCCCGCCTGCGGCAGGGTCAGCGCCGCCAGACCCATGCCGAGGATGATCGGGATATAGGCCAGCACCGGCCCCTTGAGGTCACCCGCACGGGCGCCGAGCAGGCGGGCCATCACAAGCCCCAGCACCGCGAGGCCCGCCACCAGTGGCCACTCTTCGGCAAGCCGCCCGGTCTCGCTGGTGGCATGGGTCAGGAACAGGGCGACATAGGCCAGGTGACCGGCGGCAAAGGCACCGACACCGGCCATGAAGGTGGCCTCGGTCTCGCGCGAGAGGAGCCAGTCGCCGAGCGCGCAGAGGGCCAGTGCCAGCACCAGCAGCGCAGGGCCACCCGCGACCAGCACCATCAGCGCAAGCAGCGCCACCGAGGCGGTCTTGACCGTGCTGCGCATCAGGCTGGCGGGGCGGGCGGTCAGCGCCAGATAGGTCAGGGCGCAGGCGGCGGCAAGAAACAGGGATTGGGTCAAGGGTTCCTCCGGGCTGGTGCTTCAGTTGACGCGGGGTGCGCGTGGCGAGCAAGGGGATTTCCGCCAACCTGACGCGATGTTAAGCAGAGGTGACGATCGAGAGAGAGCCTGCATGTACCGCTATATCCTTGCCAGCCTTTCTCCCTATGCGGTGCTTGGCACCGCCTGCCTGCTTGGGGGGGGCTGGGCCTGGGGGGCGCTGATCTGGATGACCGTCTATGTGGCGGTGATGGACAAGCTGCCGGTGCGGCCGCTGGCAGCGACTGACTGGGCGGGCGCGCAAGCCCTGCCGGTGGTGCTGGCGGGGGCGCATTTCGCGCTTTTGGCGCTGGCGATCCCGGCGCTGGCGCAGGGGGCGCTGAGCGGCGTGCAGGCGGTGGCTCTGGGTGTGGCGGTAGCGCTGTGTTTCGGGCAGGTGTCGAATTCGAACGCGCATGAACTGATCCACCGGGGGGACCGCTGGCAGCACTGGCTGGGAGCGGCGATCTATGTCAGCCTGCTGTTCGGTCACCACACCTCGGCCCATATGCGGGTGCATCACCTTTGGGTGGCGACCCCGCGCGACCCCAACTCGGCGCGGTTTGGGCAGGGGTTCTGGGCCTTTTTGCCGCGCGCCTGGATCGGGTCGTTCCGCGCCGGGCTGGCGGCCGAGCGGGCGCTGAGGAAGGGCCGGGGCGCGACCCCCTACCGGGCCTATCTTGCCGGGGCGGCGGCGATGCTGGCGGCTGCCTGGCTGTTGGCGGGCGGACGCGGGGTGATGGTGCTGCTGCTGTTGGCGGGCTATGCGCAGATACAGTTGCTGCTGGCCGATTACATCCAGCACTACGGGCTTCGGCGCGAAACGCTGGCCAATGGCAAATACGAACCGGCCCGCGCGCACCATTCCTGGAATGCGCCGCATTGGTACAGTTCGGCGATGATGCTGAACGCGCCCCGCCATTCCGATCACCACCAGTACCCGGCCCGCGATTTCGCGGCGCTGCGGCTGGACCCCGGGATGCCGCAATGGCCCTATGCGATGCCCATCATGGCGGTTCTGGCAACGGTGCCGCCGCTTTGGCGGCGGGTGATGGACCCGCGGGTTCACGCGGTTACAGAGAACTGTGAGTAGCCCCCGGCGGCGGCTTCTGCCAAACTTGAGCGCATGATGCGATTGGCCCTGATTCTCGCGATGCTGGCGCCGCCGGTGCTGGCGCAGCCTGTCATGTCGGCGGAGGAGTTCGACCGCTATACGCAGGGCAAGACACTGTTCTATGGCTTTGACGGCACCGCCTATGGTGTGGAGCGCTATCTTTCCGGGCGCAGGGTGATCTGGTCGTTTCTCGACGGCGAGTGCAAGGAAGGCGTCTGGTACGAGGCGGCGGGACAGATCTGTTTCGTTTACGAGGACAGGTCCGACCCGCAATGCTGGGTGTTTCGCGATACCGGCGGTGGGCTGGTGGCGCAGTTCGAGGGCGATCCGACCCAGACCGAACTCTACGAGGCCGACGAGATCGGCGAAGAGATGCTCTGCTACGGGCCGGATGTCGGGGTCTGAGGCCGGGCAGGGGGCGCTGCCCCCATCGCCTGCGGCGATTCCCCCGGAGTATTTTGGGCGAAATGAAGCGGCTCAGGTCACGCGAAGCTCTTCGTAAGAGATCATCACATGCTGGCGGAAGGCCGGACGCGCGCCGAGGCGTTGATAGTAGAGTTGCAGATGCGGCAGCGGCGCGCGGTCGATATCGATGTCGTAGTAGCGATAGAGGATATGTCCGAGCTGGATATCGGCCAGGGTGAAAGCGTCTCCGGCAATATGCGTGTGGCGCGAAAGCTGGGTGTCGGCGAGGGCGAGCTTTACCTCGAGTTCACGCACGGCCCGTTTGATCGCGTCGGGATCGCGCTCTTCGGGAGCGGTGCGGACCACGCGCCAGAAGACCGGCGTGGTGAAAGCCTGGGCCACGTTCAGCTTGGCCCATTCGGCCCATTGATCCACCCGCGCCCTCCGAAGCGGCTCGGCGGGCCAGAAGCTGTCCTTGCCATAGCGGGCGGCGAGATAGCGCAGGATCGCACCGGTTTCCCAGATCGGTGGGTTGGTGCCGTCCTGAAGTACCGGGATGGTGCGATTGGGATTGAGGCGGCCGAATTCCGGCGTGTCGAGTCCGCCATAGCGATGCCCGGCGTCGTGGCGGATATGGGGCAGGTTGAGTTCACCCACACACCACATCAGCGCCTGCACATTCGAGGAGGTCTTGCGGCCCCAGATCGTCAGCATCAGAACAGCGAGCCCTGTTCGGGCGGGGTCTGTTTCGGTTTGCTGGCGGCTCTTGCGGGGGCGGCGCCGGCGTCGAGCGTGCCATCGGCGAATTCGATCTGCAAGGCTGCGGCCTTGGCCGCCTCTGCGCGGGTGGTCAGCAGCGCGCCCTGATCGTCGCGCACGACGGCGTAGCCGCGCGCGAGCGTGGCCTTGTAGCCGAGCTGGATGCGTAGCCGGTCGGTGGCCTCCAGCTGCTGGCGCAGGCGGTCGACGCGGCTCGTGTGGGCGTTGTGCAGGCGGTCCGACAGGCGGGTCAGCCGGTCGCCCTGTGCCACGATCTCGCGGTCCAGCGCGCGCGGCGACAGGCGCGAGCCCAGATGGGCGAGCCGGTCGCGGCGGGCGGCGACCAGTGCGCGCAGGCTGGCGGGGCGCAGCGGTGCCGAAAGTTCGGTCAGGCGCAGGCGGCGGCGCTGGACCCCTGTCATCAGCGCACCGTCGAGCTTTTCCGCAACCCGGTCGAAACGCTGTCTGGGCTCTGACAGCAGGTTGTCCTTGCCAGGCAAGGCGCGCGACAGGTCGCGCAGGCGCTGGGCGCGCCTCTGCACCGCGTCAGAGGCTGCGCGCGACAGGCGGGCGCCCTGTTCGCCGGTCCAGGCCAGCAGTTCGAGGCGAACGGGGACGGCCATCTCGGCGGCGGCGGTCGGAGTGGGCGCGCGCCGGTCCGAGACGAAGTCGATCAGTGTGGTGTCGGTCTCGTGCCCCACGGCCGAGATCAGCGGGATCTGGCTGGCCGCTGCCGCGCGGGCGACGATTTCCTCGTTGAAACCCCACAGATCCTCGATCGAGCCACCGCCGCGCGCCACGATCAGCAGGTCGGGCCGGGGCAGCGCGCCGCCCGGGGTGAGCTGGTTGAACCCGTCGATCGCGCGGGCCACCTCTGGGGCGCAATTGGCGCCCTGCACGGCCACCGGCCAGATCAGCACCTTGCGCGGAAACCGGTCGCGCAGGCGGTGCAGGATATCGCGGATCACCGCCCCCTGAGGCGAGGTGATCACCCCGATGATCTGCGGCAGATAGGGCAGCGGCCGCTTGCGTTCGGGCGCGAACAGTCCCTCGGCCTCAAGCTGTTTCTTGCGTTTTTCCAGCAGCGCCATCAGCGCGCCCTGGCCGGCGACCGCCACCTCGTCGACGTTGAGATTGTATTTCGACTGGGCTCCAAAGGCGGTCAGGCGGCCGGTCACCACGACCTCCAACCCCTCTTCGGGCACCACGGACAGGCTCGCGACCTGACCCTTCCAGGTGGTACAGGCCAGCACGTTTCGGTCGTCCTTGATGTCGTAGTAAAGATGCCCCGACCGGGCCTGAAAAACCCGCCCGACCTCGCCCCGTACCCGGATGCGGCCAAAGCTGCCCTCAAGCGTACGCTTCACCTCGCCCGAGATCTCGGAGACGGTGAATTCGGGCATGTTCTGGCCCGGTTGGGGGTCGTCGAGGAGATCCATGTCTGTGTCCTGATTTGCCTGTCGCGCCAGATTAGACTTGTCGGCGGAGAAGGCCAAGCAGGTCGCGCGAAGGCTGCGTTTTAACCGTTTTGTACATCGGTTGGGGGTGGCGGCGGGGCGATATCGGAAGGATCGGAGGTGGGCAGACTGCCCACCCTGCGGGGTCTGTCCTCTGGCGTTATTGAGTGTGGCGCATCAGATCCTTGGCGCGGTCGCGGCCCATTTCAATGCGACAGGAATTGATCCCGATGCCGGTGCCCGACCCACCACCGAACGTTGCGCCGACATATTCGCAATGGGCATCGCGATAGGCTGCCCAAGCGTCTTGCGACGAGGTCAGCGCCGGGGCGGCAACCTTGCGGCCGGTGACCTCGTCCAGCTCTTGCGCGGCGGCCATGGCAAAGCCGAGATAGAGCGCGACTGTCGCATCGACCCGGTCCAGCGTATCGGACACGCAGGCGGCGATCTCGACCTGGCTGCTTCCACCGCATTCAGAGGCGGGATCGGCGAGTGCAGCGAGGGGCGTGCAGAAGAAGAACGTAAGGATCGCGACCGTCTTGTTCATGGTGAACCTCTTTTGAGCCTATGGGTAGTAGAGTACCGAAAACCTTCGCCTGTGTCTTGGAGGACGTGCAGCATCCCGGTCGCGGTGACTGGCGGGAGTCTTGCCGTGGGAGAATAGGGCTTTGAATGCCAAGCCGGTCAAATGTACCATTCGATGTGGATTTCACGCTTGATGGGAACGAAGGCTTTCAGGTGTCACGCCGGCTTGCAGCAATCTTCGCCGCCGATATGGTCGGGTATTCGCGGTTGATGGCGACAGACGAGGCCGGGACGATTGCCCGGTTGAAGGACATGCGCCGGGATGTTCTTGACCCCGCGATTCTGCGGGGGGGTGGCGAGATCGTAAAGCTGATCGGGGACGGGTTGCTGGTCCTTTTCACGAGTGTCGTTGAGGCTGTCGAGACCGCAGCGCTGATTCAAGACACCCTTGGCAGGATCGAAACCGGTAGCTTGGAGGGGCGCATTCGCTACCGCATCGGTATTCATGTCGGGGATGTCGTCGTCGATGATGGAGAGATCTACGGTGACGGGGTGAATATTGCGGCGCGCCTCGAGGCACAGGCCGAGCCCGGCGGTATCGTTGTTTCGGCGGATGTTCAAAGTCAGGTCCGGGGCAAGGTCGGGCTTTCGTTTGTCGATCTGGGCGAACTGAGTCTGAAGAACATACCGTCGCCGGTACATGCCTATGCCATCGACCTGGAAGGCACTGCGCCGTTCGTTCAGGCGCAAGCGCCCGGTCCGGCCCAGAGGAAACCCTCGATCGCGGTTCTCGCGTTCCAGAACATGTCCGCCGACCCGGAGCAGGAGTACTTTTGCGACGGGGTCTGCGAGGATATCATCACCGAGCTGTCGCGGTTCCCAGACTTGTTCGTGATAGCCCGCAATTCTTCCTTTTCCTACAAGGGCCGGCCCGTCACGCATAGCGAAGTGGCCCGGGATCTCGGTGTACGGTACATGCTGGAGGGCAGCTTGCGCCGCGCGGCTAATCGTGTGCGCATCACGGCCCAGCTGATTGATTGCGAAACCGGGGTTCATGTCTGGGCGGAGCGCTATGACCGCGATATCGAGGACGTTTTCGAGCTGCAGGACGAAATCACCAGCAGCGTCGTCGGCGCGATCGCACCGCAGATCACCAAGGCCGAACTGGAGCGCGCGGGGCGCGCGCGGGGTATCGACATCAGTTCCTACGATCTGGCGCTAAAGGCACAGGCAACGTTCCACGAAGGTGCCTTTTCCGACAGTGAGGGTCATGATAAGGTTCTGGAGCTTACCCGGCGGGCGCTGGAACTTGATCCGCGCAACACGCAAGCGCTTTGGATCCAGGCCTATGTCTATAAAATACGGTACCTTTACCAGTTTGGTGAAGCGCCCGAGGAATCGTTGGGACATGCTGAGGCCGCAGCGGATCGGCTGTTCCAGAACAACAGGTCCGATCCGCGAGCACTGTCGGTCCGGGGTATGATCCGCCATTTCCGACATGACTATGATGCGGCCACCGCCGATTTCAGACGTGCCTTTGAACTCAACCCGAATTTTGCGCTGAACCTCTTCTTCATGGCCTGGCACGAGTCGCTGGTCGGGCGCACCGAAGATGCGCGGGAACACGCGTTGCTGGCGCTACGGCTTTCGCCGAGGGATGCCGATATCTGGGTCGGAGACGCATACCTGGCACTGGCCCAGGCCAGTTTTGCCGAAGGTGATTTCATCGAGGCCCGCAGGTGGGGCGAACGGGCGATCGATATGACGCCACGTGCCCCGATCCGGCGGGCCCTGATGATTGCCGCAGCGGCCCATCTAGGTCTTCTGGAGCAGGCGCGCCCTCATACAGAAGCGCTGGCGGATTTCGCACCTACCTTCCTGGACAGTTTGGTGTCGGGCCGCCTGACGCTCTATCGTCTTCCCGAACACAATGCGCTGCTGGTGGAGGGGCTGAAGAAATCGGGGCAGCGTTGCTAAACGGGGCCTGTCTTGTTTCGCCTGGGTGCAGGGTGTGACGGTGTCGCCCTTGCAGGGGGCGGTTCCGGGGGGTAGACCGCGCGCGACGGCAATGCGTGGAGATCCCGATGAACATCCTCATTCTCGGCAGCGGCGGGCGTGAACATGCGCTGGCCTGGGCGGTGATGCAGAACCCCAAATGCGACAAGCTGATCGTGGCGCCGGGCAATGCGGGGATCGCGCAGATCGCGGAATGCGCGGGTCTCGACATCATGGATGGCGGGCTGGTGGCGACATTTGCCGAAGAGAACGCCATCGACTTTGTCATCGTGGGCCCCGAGGCGCCCTTGGCCGCGGGCGTGGCCGACCGGCTGCGCGAGGCCGGTTTCCTGGTCTTTGGCCCGTCCGAGGCGGCGGCGCGGCTGGAGGCGTCGAAAAGCTTTACCAAGGAGATCTGCGATACGGCGGGAGCGCCCACGGCAGGCTATGCGCGGTTTACCGAGGCAGGGCCTGCCAAGGATTACATCCGGGCGCAGGGCGCGCCCATCGTGATCAAGGCAGACGGGCTGGCCGCTGGCAAGGGTGTGATCGTGGCAATGGACGAGGCGACCGCGCTGGATGCCATCGACGACATGCTGGGCGGTGTCTTTGGCGGCGCCGGGGCAGAGGTGGTGATCGAGGAATTCATGGAAGGTGAAGAAGCCTCGCTTTTCGTGCTGGTGGACGGCGAGACCGTGCTGTCGATCGGCACCGCGCAGGACCACAAGCGGGTGGGCGAAGGCGATACCGGCCCCAATACCGGCGGCATGGGCGCCTATTCCCCGGCGCCGGTGCTGAGCGCCGAGGTCGAGGCGCGCGCGATGGACGAGATCGTGCGCCCCACCATGGCCGAGATGGCGCGGCGCGGCATGCCGTTCCAGGGCGTGCTCTATGCCGGGCTGATGATCAAGGACGGCGCGCCGCGTCTGGTGGAATACAATGTCCGCTTCGGCGACCCGGAATGCCAGGTGCTGATGCTGCGGCTGGGCGCGCAGGCGATGGACCTGATGCATGCCGCCGCCGAGGGTCGTCTGGGCGAAGCGCGGGTGAACTGGGGCGACGATCACGCGATCACCGTGGTGATGGCGGCCAACGGTTATCCTGGTTCCTATGAGAAAGGCAGCGAGATCAGGGGCCTGGATGCGCTTCCCGAAGATAGTCGCAACATGGTGTTCCATGCGGGTACCGCCGAACGCGAGGGCGCGATCGTCGCGACAGGCGGCCGGGTGTTGAATGTCACGGCGCGGGGCGACAGCCTGCAAGAGGCGCGCGAGCGGGCCTATGCCATGGTCGAGGCGATCGACTGGCCGGGTGGGTTCTATCGCCGCGATATCGGCTGGCGCGCACTCTGACCGGGCAAGGGGGCGCTGCCCCCGCCGACAAAATTCGCCGAATTTTGTCGGCCCCCCGGGAGTATTTGAGGTGAAATGAAGGGGGAGCGGTGCGGCCCGGAGAGAGGTTTTCATTCGTCTTGGTCACGCGATATGATCGGGTCAGGGAGGAACGGCATGCCGGGACCGGTCGACAAGGATCTGTTGGACAACGCCTATGCCACGCGCGAATTGCGCGGGCTGGCCTTTGACTGGGTGCCGGTCGGGATCGTGGTGACCGAAGCGCGGGTGATCCGCGAGGTCAATCACCGCTTCTGTTCCATGTTCGGCTATGCGCGCGAGGAGTTGCTGGACCGGTTGTTTGTGTTCCTCTACCCCTCGGATGAGGAGTTCCAGAATATCCTGCATCGCGGCGACAAGGATCTGGGCGAGGGCAATCTCTATTGGGACGAGCGGGTGATGCGGCGGCGCGACGGTGAGTTGTTCTGGTGTCGGGTGCGCGGCCAGACCTTTACCCCCGAAGAACCGCTGGCCCGCGCGGTCTGGACCTTTGCCGACCTCTCCGAGATCCGCCGTTATCAGCCGCTGAGCCGGCGCGAGCGCGAGGTCTATTCGCTGTTGGGCGAGGGAAAGACCAGCAAGGAGATCGCGCGCGAGCTGGACCTGAGCTATCGCACGGTCGAGGTGCACCGGGCGCGGCTCTTGAAGAAGTTCGGGGTCAGCAATACCGCCGCCCTGTTCCAGTCACTGGGCGATATCGGCGGAGAACATGTGGTGCCATCTGCCGGGTGAGGGGTGGTCAGAGGGGCTTACAGGCGAGTTCGGCAGCAATCGCGTTAGTTGAAAAGCGGCCAAGCGCCCGGCTTTGCCAGCCCTCGTCATGGCGCAGGGCGATGATCTGGCGCCAGTCGGCGCTGGCCAGCACGATTTCGGGGCCACTGCCGCAGTCGCGCAGGCCACCGGTGATGAACTCCTCGCCGATGCGGTGATTGGTCAGGCCGGGCAGGGCGGCGATCTCGGTCAGGGTACCGTCGCGGTAGCGCCAGATGCGAAGGACCTTGGCCAGGTGCGGGCGATCGACATAGGCGATCTCTATATATCCGTCACCGTCCAGATCGGCGGCGCCCAACACAGCCAGCCAGCGGTTTCGGGTGCCGATGGGGGGTGTCGCGGCCAAGAGGCGGGCGCGGCGGTCATAGACCTCGAGCCTTGCGCCATCGGTGACGGTGCTGCGCACGGCGATCACCTCGGGCAGGCCGTCTCCGTCGAGATCGGCCAGATGCGGCGCGATATCCTCAAACACCGCGCCGTCGGGCAGGGTGGTTTCAGCGGGACAGGTGATGCGGGGATCGCCGGGGCTCGAGAGATGGATGGTCAGCGCCTTGGCATCTCTGAGCCGACCCAATACGCCATGGCCGTATTCGTCGGTTTCAACCGCATAGGCGGCATGCAACTGAAGCTGCGCGTCGCGCGCCGCCCAGTCCTCGTGCCTTCCCGAAGCGGTACGGTTGGAGAAGCTTGCCTCGGCCGCGCGCCCCGGCAGACCCCGTTCGGGATAGCGCGCCTCGCAGGTCCAGGCGCTGGCTGGGGCCAGCCACAGGCACGCCATCAGAGCCGCGCCGCGGGACGCAGAGTGCAAGAGGCGCAACGGTGGACGCGGCGCCTTGTCCGGGCTGCGTGCGACGCCAGCGGAAAAAATGGTTTCCGCGAGCGCAGACATCGCCCCCGGCATCAGATCTGCTTTTCGGGCATCTGCACGACAAGGCCATCCAGCGCATCGGTGACCTTCAACTGGCAGGTCAGGCGCGAGCGGGCCGGATCGGGCTCGTAGGCGAAATCGAGCATGTCTTCTTCCATGTCGTCCTTGGCGGGGAGCTTCTCGACCCAGTCAGGATGGATGTAGACATGGCAGGTGGAACAGGCGCAAGCGCCGCCGCAATCGGCCTCGATCCCGGGGATGTTGTTGTCGCGGGCGCCTTCCATCACGGTCAGCCCGTTGGCGACCTCGACCGTGTGCTGGGTGCCGTTATGCTCGATATAGGTGATCTTTGCCATGGCTCGGATGTTCCTTTGTAACGTTGCGCTGACTCCAATAGCCAAGCCATTTAGGTCTGGCCAGCCCGTTTTGCCAGCCGGTGCGCTGTCAGCCGCTTTTGCGGCGTCCCACCCCCGGTCCTCGAGGCTTTGCGCGGGGGGCAAGATGGGGTAAGGTGCGGCAAAAGCCCCAGAGGCCCGAGCATGACGTCACGAACCGCCCTTTTCTGTGCGCTGGCCTTTCTTGGCCTGAGCGCATGCAACGCCGGACTGCCGGATGTGGATGCGCTCCGCGAGCCGGAAGTTTCGCGCTTTACCGCCGAAGCGCCACCGGGGGCTGCGCCTGGCACCTGCTGGGGCAAACAGGTGACACCTGCGATCATCGAAACGGTGACCCATCAGGTGATGTTGCAACCGGCCGAAGTGCAGAGCGATGGCAGCGTGCTGCGGCCCGCGGTGTACAAGACCGAGACCCGGCAAGAGATCGTGCGAGAGCGCAAGGAAACCTGGTTCGAAACACTTTGCGCCGAGGAAATGACTCCGGAATTCATAGCCTCGGTGCAAAGGGCGCTGGCGGTGCGCGGCCTCTATCGTGGCGCACCAAGTGGTGAGATGGATGCCCGGACCCGCGCCGCGGTGCGCCGGTATCAGAAACCGCAGGGGTTGGACAGCGGTATCCTCTCGCGCGCTGCCGCGCGCGAACTGGGATTGGTGGCGGTCGAGCGTGCCTAGGCGGAGCCGGTTTTCGAAGGAAAACCGGCTCGGAAAACGGCTCGTTTTCCGATTCGGAATTCTTGCAGAATTCCGCCAACCGCTTCGAGGAGCGGGGGCGATGATTGCCTTGCGATCCGATGCGCGCGGGCTTGACGCAACTGCTTCACGGGTCTAAAGCCCCTTTTCAGGAACCACGTGGCGATTTGTTACCGGATTGCGGGCCACGCTAAACATCACCGCTAAAAGGTCAGGATGAAAGACCCCCTTTCGCTTGACCCGCGATTGGGGTTTTTCTTTGCCCTTCTGGTTCCGGGGCCGAAAGGAACGGATATGAGCACGGATTGGAGCAAGCGCACACAGGCGGTCCATGGCGGCACCCGCCGCAGCCAATGGGGCGAGGTGAGCGAGGCGATCTTTCTGACGCAGGGCTTTGTCTACGAGACCGCCGAACAGGCCGAGGCGCGGTTTATCGACTGCGGGCCGGATGAGTTCATCTATGCCCGCTATGGCAACCCGACCGTGGCGATGTTCGAAGAGCGCATCGCGGCGCTCGAGGGCGGCGAGGATGCCTTTGCCACCGCCTCGGGCATGGCTGCGGTCAATGGCGCGCTGGTGTCGATGCTGAAGGCGGGCGACCATGTGGTGTCGGCCAAGGCGCTGTTTGGCTCGTGCCTCTATATCCTTGAGAACATCCTGACCCGCTACGGGGTCGAGGTGACATTCGTCGACGGCACCGATCTGGAGCAATGGCGCGCGGCGGTACGGCCCGGCACCAAGGCGGTGTTCTTTGAGAGCATGTCGAACCCGACGCTGGAAGTGATCGACATTGCTGCGGTGTCCGAAATCGCCCATTCGGTGGGCGCCAAGGTGGTGGTGGACAACGTGTTCTCGACCCCGATCTTTTCGCGCGCCATCGAACAGGGCGCCGATGTGGTGGTCTATTCGGCGACCAAGCATATCGACGGTCAGGGCCGCGTGCTGGGCGGTGTGATCATCGGCAGCCGCGAGTTCATCCGGGGCACGGTCGAACCCTATCTGAAACATACCGGCGGCGCGTTGAGCCCGTTCAACGCCTGGATCATGCTCAAGGGGATCGAGACCATGGCGCTGCGCGTGAATGCGCAGGCCGAGACCGCGCAGAAGCTGGCCGAGGCGCTGGAGGGGCATCCGGCGCTGGCGCGCACGCTTTATCCCGGGCTGAAGAGCCATGCGCAGAACGCGCTGGTGCAGACGCAACTGGGCGGCAAGGGCGGCACGGTTCTGTCGCTGGATATCGAGGGCGGCAAAGAGGCTGCCTTCCGCTTCCTGAACGCGCTGACGATCCCGGTGATCTCGAACAACCTGGGTGATGCGAAATCCATCGCCACGCATCCGGCGACCACCACCCACCAGCGGCTGAGCGAGGAGCAGCGCGCGGCGCTGGGCATCACGCCCGGGCTGATCCGGTTCTCGGTCGGGCTGGAGGATGCGGGCGATCTGCTGGCGGATTTGCAGCAGGCGCTGGAGGCATCCCGGGGCTGAGGCGTGCCCGAGAGGATCGGGGCCTTGTCCGGGTGGGAAGTGGGAGCGCTGCCACGGGTGCAAAAATTCGTAGAATTTTGTCACCTCTCCCGGCGTATCGTTGGAAAGAGGACAGGCGGGGCGCTCTAGCGCGACCGCCCGTAAAAGCCGATCCGTTCGGCCTCGGAAAAGGTCACTCCGGGGCGTTCGTAGTATGAAAACACCGCGATGACACGGGCACGTGCGCCCTCGACCGGGGTGACGCGGTGGGCGGTGTTGCGGCCCCGGAACACGGAGAGCGTGCCGGGGCTGAGTGTGACGATCTGGCTCTCGGGGTCCTCCCCGGCCAGCAGCCGGGCAACGCCGTCGTAATTGGGGTCGGTGTCGCTGCGCAGGTCGGTGCGGTATTCAAAACCGCCTCCGGCCTCAGGCGCCTGCAACAACAGCGTTGTTGTAAATTCGGACCGGTCGAAATGCCAGTTGAGTGCCTGACCCGCGCCATAGGCCATGACATTTACCCGCGCCAGCGGATCATCCATCACATGCAATTCGGGCTTGTCCAGTGCTGCGGCCAGAAACCGGGCGAATTCCGGCCAATCATACAGGCGCAACAGGGGGGATCCCGCGATCTGGTCGGCGCACAAGGTTCGGTTGGCGGTCCTGAGCTGCCGCAGCGCGGGGTGATCCCGGGGCAAATCCTCGACAGGGTTGAAATAGATGTTGTGCATGCGTTCGTGCAGGAAGGCGTCGCTGGCAAACCGCGGGATCATCGCCTCGACCATGCTAGCGGCAACATCGCCTGGTATCAGGCCGTCAAGGTCGAACATGCCCCTGGTGACAAGGTCGGCGCGGCAGCGTTCCACCAGCGCCTGCCAGTCAGAGCTGCCGGGCCGGTCCAGCGGATAGCGATCTAGATCGATAATATCCTGCATTGCTTTCCTCCCCGCGGGTTTGACCCAATCTGATGGTATTCAGGCGCGCGTCTACCAAAAAAAACTGCCCTGCGCTTTGCGACCGGCAGGGGCATTGTGCCGGTTTCGGACATCGACGCGGTGGGTTTTGCAGGAAAAACAAATCCACTCTGCTATGTTCTACGTAACAGGGAGCATTGGAACCCTGAGCGGGATCAGCTATGAAACCGCGATCAATCGAGGACGCACGGCATGAACATTCACCCTCGCGATGTGACCCCCACCCCGGATCGGGACGAGGCCGAGGCCGCGCTGGACGTGCTGCGGCGCTGGGCAGCCAAGGCGAGCGCGACCGAGGTCAGCCTGCTTGATCCTGCGGTGGCCAGACTGATCCCCGGCGCCGTGCCATCCAACTATCCCGACCTGTCGCGCCACTATCCGCAGGACTTCGTCGCCGACGAAGCCTATCGCGACACGCTGCCCGATCTGCAGAACGGGCCCGCCAGTCTTATCCGCGGCGCAAAGCAGCAGATCCAGCATGTGGGCATCTCGAATTTCCGCCTGCCGATCCGCTTTCATCGCAAGGGCGGTGACGATCTGACACTGGAAACCTCGGTGACCGGCACGGTGAGTCTGGATGCCGAGAAGAAGGGCATCAACATGTCCCGCATCATGCGGTCGTTCTACAAACATGCCGAGCGCACCTTCAGTTTCGAGGTGATGGAAGCGGCGCTGGACGACTACATGACCGATCTGGACACGTTTGACGCGCGCATCCAGATGCGGTTCTCGTTTCCCGACAAGGTGCGCAGCCTGCGCTCGGGGCTGGAGGGATACCAGTATTACGACATCGCGCTGGAGCTGGTCGAAAAGGATGGCGAACGGCTCAAGATCATACATCTCGACTATGTCTACTCCTCGACCTGTCCCTGTTCGCTGGAGCTGAGTGAGCACGCGCGATCGGCGCGCGGCCAGCTGGCCACCCCGCACTCACAGCGTTCGGTGGCGCGGATTTCGGTAGTGGTCGATTGCAACGCCGATTGCCTGTGGTTCGAGGATCTGATCGCGCTCTGCCGCCGGGCAGTACCGACCGAGACCCAGGTGATGGTCAAGCGCGAGGACGAGCAGGCCTTTGCCGAGTTGAATGCCGCCAATCCGATCTTTGTCGAGGATGCGGCGCGGTTGTTCTGTGCCGAGTTGCAGGCCGATCACCATGTCGGCGACTTCCGGGTGATCGCCAGCCACCAGGAAAGTCTGCACAGCCATGACGCGGTGTCGATCCTGACCGAGGGCCCCACTTTTGCTTCGGCCAGCCTCGACCCGCGCCTGTTCACCACGCTGTTCCACATCGGATAGCCGGAGTCTTGGACAATCGGGCGGCGCAATGGCGGATTTGTGCCGCGCTGCGGCATTTTTTGCTGCGCAAGCACGGGTTGTGTGCCGTAGACTGGCCTTGATGCAGATTCGCTTTTCGGGCCGCCCCGCTTCCCGGCCGGATGCTGCATTCGCCCGATCTGTCTGATGGAGTAAGATGGCGATGCTACAGATGACCTCTCCGCTGCATGTTCAGGCCGCCGCCTATCGGCTGGCCGGATATGCGATCAGCAACCAGTTGCGCGTGATGCATATCCTGTCCCGCGCGGCGCTCAATGCGCCGCTTGCGCAGGTTCAGGCGTTGCAGGCGGCCGCTTCGGCCCCTGCATCGAAAAAGAAGCCGGCATCTGCGAAAACGGTGTCAAAGCAGGAGGCAGCCGGCGAAGCGACGGAGGTAACCGAAGTGGTCGCCAAGTCCGCCATGGCGCAGGAGCCCGAACCCAAACAGCCGATGACGCCGGTCGCGGCAGCACATCCGGCCCCCCGTCGGCGGCGCAAACCCGCGACACCGGCGCCCATGCCGGTAAAGGAAGAGTCCTCGGACAAGTGACGCGCGCAGCCGCTTGACTCCGGCGCCGAGGGGCGCCAACCCTGCGCCTCATGTTGGACATGCGCCCCGTCGGATATGTGATCGGTCTGCTGGTTGCCATTCTTGGCGCCACCATGGTGTTTCCCCTTGCCGCCGACCTGATCGATGGGCGCGGCGAATGGCCGGTCTTTCTGCAAAGCGGCGTGATAACCGTGCTGACCGGGGGCATTCTGGCGCTGAGCTGTGCCAATGGCGTCCGCGAGGGGCTGACCATCCAGCAGACCTTTCTGCTGACCACGCTGGTCTGGGTGGCGCTGCCGCTGTTCGGCGCCTTGCCGTTCATGTTCGGCGCGACGGAACTGCGCTTTGTCGATGCGTTCTTCGAGGCGATGTCGGGCCTCACCACCACCGGCTCCACCGTGATTGCCGGGCTGGACGGTCTGCCGCGGGGGCTGCTCTTGTGGCGCGGCGTGCTGCAATGGCTGGGCGGCATCGGGATCATCGTGGTGGCGATGGTGTTCCTGCCCGAATTGCGGGTGGGGGGCATGCAGATCTTCCGCTCGGAAGGGTTCGACACGATGGGCAAGATCCTGCCCCGCGCGCAGGAGATCGCGGGCCAGATCACGGTGATCTACGTGGCGCTGACCTTTGCCTGTGCCCTGGTCTATGGCGCGCTGGGGATGAGTTTCTTCGACGCGCTGGTGCATTCGCTGACCACGGTCTCGACCGGTGGATTTTCGAATTACGACGCCTCGTTCGGGACTTTCCAGGGCCTGCCGGAATATGCCGCCTCGGTCTTCATGATCCTCGCGGCGCTACCCTTCGTGCGCTATGTGCAGATGGTCAACGGCCACTCGGCGCCGCTGTTCCGCGACAGCCAGGTGCATGTGTTCCTCATCGTCATCGCGATCCTGGTCGGAATGACCACCGTGGTTTTGACAACGGTGTTTCCACATCATGTCGAACAGGCCTTTCGCGAGGCGCTGTTCAACATCACCTCGATCATCTCGGGCACCGGCTATGCCAGCGTCGATTACATGGGCTGGGGCGGGTTCCTGGTGACCATGTTCTTTGTCATCGGGCTGATCGGCGGCTGCGCCGGATCGACCGCCTGTTCGGTGAAGATCTTCCGCTATCAGCTGCTTTTCGCCTCGATCAAGGTTCAGTTGCAACGGATCCGGACCCCGCACGGGGTGTTCCTGCCCCGCTTCCAGGGCCGTCCGATCGGGCCTGATGTGCTGGGCTCGGTGATGAGTTTCTTTGTCTTTTTCATCGTGACCATGGGTGTTCTGGCCTGGGGGCTGGCGCTGACCGGGCTCGATTTCATCACCGCGCTGTCGGGAGCCGCGACGGCGATTGCCAATGTGGGACCCGGCTTGGGAGACGAGATCGGGCCAGCGGGCAATTTCGCCGGGCTGAACGATGCTGCGAAATGGATGCTGAGCGTGGGCATGCTGATCGGGCGGCTCGAGGTCATGTCGGTCTATGTTCTCTTCACCGTGCAGTTCTGGCGCGCCTGACAGGGGTTAACCGTTTTTCGTCACGAAAAACGGCCTGGAAAACGGATGTTTTCCAGGCCGGAATTTTTGCAAAATTCCGGCTTTGCCGGAACGCCGGGTCTCAATCCCAGCAGCTGACAAGAACCGTCATGCCGCTGGCGCGTCGGTTCAGTTCGTCCGGAGTGATCCGGCCTGTCGGCGCCGCCTCACGTGGGGTCATTCCCGAAGCGGCGAGCACGTCGCGCAGGGCCTGCGCCTTGGCGGCAAAGCTTACTCCGCGTGGCAATTGCTGGCCGGTTGCCGGTTGCGGCAGCAGCATGCCCACCACCGCGCCCTGGTCGTCGATCACTGGCCCGCCTGCATCGCCCGTTTGAACCAGCAGACCCATCCGCGCCAGTTCGGTTTCACCGCGCAGGCCCTTGACGTCATCGAGCGTTCCAAAGGTCAGCGTCGGGGCGCCCAGGATACCTTCGTAGGCATAGCCCGCCACCGTGATCTCGGCGCCCAGGCGCGGCATCTCGCGGCCCAATCCGGCCACCACCATGGGTGCGAGCGCCTGATCTGGCCGCAGCACCGCCACGCCCAGACCGGCATCGGTGTCGACCACTCGCGCGTCATAGCTTCCATCCAGCGTTACGCGGGTGCAGCCCTGCACCGCCTCGGCCACGGTCATCACCGTGCCCTTGCCATCGATAAAGAAGCCCGAGCGCGACAGGCGCGGCTTGCGGATTTCCAGCCCCGAGACCAGATCGACGTTTTGTACCGCGTCGCCACCCGCCGCCGGGTCCAGTACCCCGTCGGTGCGGGTAAAGCTTGCCCGCATCGCATCCAGAACCCTGGTGCGGCGATCCTCGTCGCCGGTAGGCCAGATCAGGGTAAAACCCTTGATCTCGCCGCCACTCAGCGCAGCCTCGGTATAGGATACGATGCCATTGCCGCGCCCTTCGAGTGTGAAGCTGTCGCTGCGCCGTTCGCGCGGACCGTCCAGCGGCACGATCTCCAGCGTCTGCATGATGTCATAGAGGCCGTAGAGTGTCGCCTTGTCGCCGGGCTGACTGATCAGCAGCACCCGTGCGCCCAGCGTGTCAGAGGCATCGAAATGGGCAAAGGGCGCCTCGTAGCGGCTGAACCGGACCACGCCCAGCGGCAGGTCCATTTCGATCCCGGCAGCGGTGTCGCGGTGACGCGCCATGCCGGTCGAGATCAGCGGCGCGTTGTACTGATCCATCAGCACCTTGCGCTGGCGGGTGGTCAGCACGCCGGTCACCTCGAACCCGTTGAAGCCCTGCCAGTCGGCCATCGACCGGCGCGTGCCAGCGCCAAAGGCGCCGTCGATTGCGGCATTGTAAAAGCCGGCCGCCTGCAATGCGATCTGCAACTCCTGCCGCTCTTCCCGGCTCAGCGCCTGTTCGCTGCGGCGGGCCTGGGCAGGGGTTTCGTCCGCGGGTTCCGGCTGCACCTGCGGCGTTGCTTCGGCCACCGGCTCGGGCGCGGTCTGCTCGACCGGCGCGACAACCGCGCCCCGGTTCAGCAGATCCGAGCCCACCGGCCAGAATTGTTGCCCCAGCGCGCCTGACAGGGCGATGAAACTGTCGCTCGGGATGCGCCGCTCGGCCCGATACACCCGCAATACCTGTTCGGCATCGTCCCGCAGATAGGGGCCCAGCACGATCCCGTACCAGCCCCCGCCAAGCGAGAAACCAGCCACGTCCGACAGGTCGGCGGCATAGGCCTGCGCGCGCTCTTGCGCCGTGCGCAGATTGGGTTGTGCCTCGATCTGGACCCAGACCACCTCATTGGCGGATTGCTGGGCCTGCGCGGCTGTGGAAATCAGAAAAAAAAGAGTAAGGACGGCGATCAGCGGTCTTATCATTGTTGGGTCTCGTACCTTCAAATACGTATCGTCCTCGCAGGTTATGCAGGAATTGCCGGCAAATGCCATGGGGCAGACATGCGGTATGGGCCGGTGTGGCGATATCAGCGCAGCGGCGGGCCGGCGCAGGGCAGAAGCGCCGTTGACGCTGGAGGGGCGGTTGCATAGGAAAGGCGCGATCCTATCGCCATCCAGCGCCCGAGGCCGTCATGACCAACCCGCCCCCCACCGCTCCGCGTTCCTTCCAGGAAATCATCCTGCGGCTGCAAACCTATTGGGCGTCCAGGGGCTGCGCCATTCTGCAACCCTATGACATGGAGGTCGGCGCGGGTACCTTCCACCCGGCCACGACCCTGCGCGCGCTGGGAAGCAGCCCATGGGCTGCGGCTTATGTGCAGCCGTCGCGCCGCCCGACCGACGGGCGCTATGGCGAGAACCCCAACCGGCTTCAGCACTACTACCAGTACCAGGTGTTGATCAAACCCAGCCCGCCGGATCTGCAAGAGCTGTATCTCGGCTCGCTGGAGGCCATCGGCATCGACATGGCGCTGCATGACATTCGCTTTGTCGAGGATGACTGGGAAAGCCCAACGCTGGGCGCCTGGGGCCTGGGCTGGGAGGTCTGGTGCGACGGCATGGAGGTGAGCCAGTTCACCTATTTCCAACAGGTGGGCGGGTATGATTGCGCGCCGGTCTCGGGCGAACTGACCTACGGTCTGGAGCGACTGGCCATGTATGTGCTGGGGATCGACCATGTGATGGACATGCCCTTCAACGACCCGCAATCTCCGATTCCGCTGACTTATGGCGACGTGTTCAAGCAGACCGAAGAGGAATACGCGCGCTGGAATTTCGATGTGGCCAATACCGAGGTGCTGCTTCGGCATTTCGAAGAGGCCGAGGCGGAATGCGCCGCGATCCTGGCGCAAAGCCATGACGACCCCAAGACCGGCAAGCGCATCGTGATGGCGCATCCGGCTTATGACCAGTGCATCAAGGCCAGCCATATCTTCAACCTGCTGGATGCACGCGGCGTGATCTCGGTGACCGAGCGGCAGGCCTATATCGGCCGGGTGCGGGCGCTGGCCAAGCAATGCGCGGATGCGTTTGTGCAGACCGCTGCCGGGGGCTATGCTGCGGCCTGAGGACAACAGGGCAGGGGCAACCGCCATGGATCAGGCAACACGCGACGCCTATGAGGAGAAGCTGCGCAAGGCGCGGCGCCGGTTGAAACGTCATGTCCGCACGGCGCAAAGCGAGGGTTTCATGACCGGGGCCGCCGCGATGCTGCGACCGGGCGATGTGGTGATCGACTGCGGCGCCAATGTCGGTGACGTTACCGAGGTGCTGTCCGCGACCGGCGCAACCGTGCATTGTTTCGAGCCTGACCCCTATGCTTTTTCCCTGCTCGAAGACCGGTTCGGCGATGCCGCGAATGTGCATCTGCACAATCAGGCCGCCGGGGTGACGGCGGGCAGTATCGGCCTGATGCGCGCCGAAAGCTTTGGCGAGGACCCCAAAAAGAACACGGTGATGAGCACCACCCTGCCCGGCGGGCGGGGCATCAGCACCGAGACGGACAACGTGATCGAGGTCGAGATGATCGACTTTCCGGCCTTTCTGTCCGGGCTGGTCGCCGAACATGGCGATATCGCCATGCTCAAGATGGATATCGAAGGGGCCGAACTGGACATCCTCGAAGCGATGGAAGAGCGCGACCTGTTCGCGCCGGTCCGCGTCACCCTAGTCGAAACCCATGAACGCAAGTTTCCCGACCTGCGCCCGCGCTTTCGCGCGCTGAAAGAGCGGATCGGGGAGAAATACGCCACCAGCAAGGTCAATCTCGACTGGATCTGAATCCAGGTCCAGGCGGTCAATCGGAGAACCCCATGACAGGCAAGGTCTTGGTCATTGTGCTGCTGCTCTGCGGTGCGGCCGCCGGCGCGGCGATGTATTACCTTCAGGTCTACGGCTTTTACTACGAGGTCACGGCGACACCGGGCCAGGATGTGGCGCTGGTGCCGCTGGGTGGCGGCACGCCGCAACCCATAGCCTATGACGGGTTCCGGGCCATCGACGCCGACAGCTCGCCCATTCGGTACCGCGCCTGTTTCACCACCGATCTGACCCTAGATGCGCTGAGCGCAGGCTATGAACCCGCCGAAGCGCCCGAACCCTTGACCGCGCCCGCCTGGTTCGATTGCTACGACGCGACGGCCATTGCCGCGGCGCTGAAAGCCGGGACAGCGCGCGCCTATCTGGCGGCCAAGAACATCCACTATGGGGTGGACAGGATCGTCACCGTGGCCGAGGACGGGCGTGGCCATGTCTGGCATACGCTCAACAATTGCGGGCAAAAGGCCTATGACGGTACCGTGGTCGGCGAGGAATGTCCGCCGCGCCCCGAAAACTGAAGCGACAGGCGGAAACCGGTGACAGAGACACTGCACATATCCGCCTTCATGACCGTGACCCTGGGGCTGGCGGTCTATCTGATCGGTGTACGTATCAATGACCGGCTGCCGTTTCTGGAACGGTTCAGCATCCCCGAACCGGTGACGGGCGGGTTGCTCGCCTCGCTGGTGGTGCTGGGCCTCTATTCCGGCTTCGGTATCGAACTGGCCTTTGACCTGACCGGGCGCGATTTCCTGCTGGTTCTGTTCTTTACCGGGATCGGGCTGAACGCGCGGCTTGGCGATCTGATCGCGGGCGGCAAGCCGCTGGCGATCCTCTTGGTGCTGACCCTGCTGACCATTCTGGCGCAGAACGTGATCGGGGTTCTGGGCGCGGTGGTGTTCGGCTTTCCGCCGCAGGCGGGAGTGCTGTTCGGCTCGGCCTCGCTGATCGGGGGACACGGCACCGCCATCGCCTGGGCGCCCGAGGTTGCGCGGGCCACGGGCCTGGCCTCGGCCACCGAACTGGGGGTCGCGGTGGCGACGCTGGGTCTGGTGATTGCGGCGCTGATCGGCGGGCCCATCGCCACCTATCTGGTCGACAGCCGCAACCTGACCCCGAACCGCCCGGACGAGGAACTGACCGTTGGTCTGCCCAACGAGATGGACGAGGAACCGCCCCGGATCGACCACAAGTCGCTGATGCGGGTGCTGTTCACGCTGAACGTGGCGATCCTGCTGGGCTTTGCGCTGCATGAAACCATCGACCAGATGGGCCTGAAACTGCCGCTTTTCGTGCCCTGCCTGCTGACCGCCATCGTGGTGGGCAACCTGCGCACGGCGCTGTTTCCGCGCGCCCCGCGCGTGTCGCGCACGCCGACGCTGGCGCTGATCTCGGAATTTGCGCTGGGCGCGTTCCTGGCGATGTCGCTGATGAGCCTGCAACTCTGGACCATTGCCGAGACCGGCCTGGCGCTGGCGGTGATCATCGCGCTTCAGACGCTGTTTGCCCTTGGCTTCATCCTGCTGGTCCTGTTTCGCGCCATGGGTGGCGGGTATCGCGCGGCGGTGCTGGCGGCGGGGTTCGGCGGCTTTGCCCTCGGCGCCACACCCACCGCGATTGCAAATATGACGGCCGTGACCAAGCGCTATGGCCCGTCGCCTCTTGCCTTTATCGTGCTCCCCCTTGTATCCGCCTTCTTTGTGGATATCGCCAATGCGGTCGTCATCCAGATGATCGTCAATTTCTAAGGACCGACCATGCCCGACCTGCTGATCGAACTGTTTTCCGAGGAAATCCCCGCCCGCATGCAGGCGCGTGCCGGTGAGGACCTGAAAAAGCGGATCACCGACGGTCTGGTCGAGGCGGGCCTGACCTATGGCCATGCAGCCGCGCTGACCACCCCGCGCCGCCTGACGCTGGCCATCGAGGGGCTGTTGGGCGAAAGTCCCACCATCCGCGAAGAGCGCAAGGGCCCCAAGGTCGGGGCCCCGGAACAGGCGGTCGAGGGATTTCTGCGCGGGGCCGGGATCACCCGTGACCAATTGGAAGAGCGGGACACGCCCAAGGGTGCGATCTGGTTTGCCACCATCGAGAAGCCGGGCCGCCCGGCGGCGGCGATCGTGGCCGAGGTGCTGGAAAACACCATTCGCAATTTCCCCTGGCCCAAGTCGATGCGCTGGGGTGCGGGCTCCTTGCGCTGGGTGCGGCCGTTGCAGTCGATCCTGTGCATCCTCACCACCGAGGCCGGGGCCGAGGTGGTGCCGCTCGACATCGACGGGATCCGGGCGGGCGACAGCACCGCGGGCCACCGCTTCATGGCACCGGCCCGGTTTTCCGTCACCTCGTTCGAGGACTACCAGACAAAGCTCAAGCGTGCGCACGTGGTGTTGGACCCCGCCGAGCGGGCGGACCACATCTGGAACGACGCCCAGAACCTGGCCTTTGCCGCCGGGCTGGAACTGGTCGAGGACAAGGGGCTGTTGGCCGAGGTCGCGGGACTGGTCGAATGGCCCGTGGTGCTGATGGGAGAGATCGGGGCCGAGTTCCTCGACCTGCCGGCGGAGGTGCTGCAAACCTCGATGCGCGAGCATCAGAAATTCTTCTCGGTCCGGAACCCCAAGACAGGCCGGATCGAACGGTTTGTGACCGTCGCCAACCGCGAGACCGCCGACAATGGCGCCACCATCCTGGCGGGCAACCAGAAGGTGCTGTCGGCGCGTCTGGCCGATGCCAAGTTCTTCTGGGACAACGATCTGCGCGTGGCGCATGCGGGCATGTCCGACTGGACGGACGCGCTTGAAAACGTGACCTTCCACAACAAGCTCGGCAGCCAGGGCGACCGCATCCGCCGCATTGCCGCGCTGGCGCGCGAACTGGCCCCGGTGGTGGGCGCCGATGCCACGCAGGCGGAACAGGCCGCAACGCTGGCCAAGGTCGATCTGAGTTCCGAGATGGTCTATGAGTTTCCCGAACTTCAGGGACTTATGGGGCGCTATTACATCGCGACCTCTGGTCAGGACGCGGCCATTGCCGCCGTGGCCCAAGACCACTATTCGCCGCTTGGCCCCTCGGATGACGTGCCGACCGCGCCTCTTTCTGTGACCGTGGCGCTGGCCGACAAGCTTGATACGCTCACCGGCTTTTGGGCCATCGACGAGAAACCCACCGGCTCCAAGGATCCGTTTGCGCTTCGCCGCGCCGCGCTGGGTGTGATCCGGTTGGTGCTGGCCAACGACCTGCGTCTGCCGCTCGATCGGCCCATCGATGCACAGCTTGTGCGGCACAAGTACCATGCCAGCAATGGCGAGGCCACGCTGTCCGACCTGCTGGACGAGATCGCAGATCACGGCGTGTTCGGCGCGGCCTTCGAGACCATCAAGGAAAAGTTGGGTGATGCGGACGCGCTCGAGGCACTGGCCGGGGACGTTCCCGATCTTTCCGCCGACCTGCTTTCCTTCATCCATGACCGGCTCAAGGTCTTTCTGCGCGACGAGGGCATCCGCCACGACGTGATCGACGCCTGTATCGCGATGGAGGGCAACGACGACCTCAACCTGCTGGTCAAACGCGCCCGCGCGCTCAACACGGTGATCGCCACCGAGGATGGCGAGAACCTGGTGCAGGGCTTCAAGCGCGCCAACAACATCCTGACCCAGGCCGAAGAAAAGGACGGGGTCGAATACTCCTTTGGCGCCGATATCAAATTCGCCGAAGCCGACAGCGAAAAGGCGCTGTTTGCCGCGCTGGATCAGGCTGAGGCAACCATCGGCGCCGCGCTCAAGATCGAGGATTTCGCCGCAGCGATGACGGCCATGGCCGCCCTGCGTACGCCGGTCGATGCCTTCTTCGAAGAGGTGCAGATCAATTCCGACAATCAGGTGGTGCGCCGCAACCGCCTGAACCTGCTCAGCCATATCCGCAAGGTCTGTTCCAGTGTCGCCGATCTGACACGGATCGACGGTTGAGGCATCGCAACGGGGGGCGGTCGGGCCTCGGTCGCTCCTGTTTTGCATGGTAAGAACACGCAGCGGGCAGGGCCTGTACCGGGTTCCGCTAGCCCGGCTTCTTTCTGGTTCTAAATATTCATATGCCCCGTAGCCGCTGGCACCGGCTGCGCGCACATGGCGCTTGCGCCGCCTTCAAACGCCCTTATTCTGCACGCAAACCAAAAGGTGCCGCAGTGCAGAATAATCCGAACACCACGCTGATCACCGCCACCGCACCGGTGGCAACAGGCACTCATGGCGGCCGCGCCAAATGTCTGCAACGTCTGGTACGCCTCGACCTGCCGGTGCCGCGGACGGTGGCGCTGTCCTTTTCGGCGGTGCATGACATCGCGCAAGGCCAACTGCCCGATATCGCGGCCATTGTCGGTCAGTTCGAACCGACCGCTTTGCTCTGTGTGCGGCCCAGCTCCGAGGACCCTGATTGGGGTGGGCCCGGCGCGGTGCTGAATATCGGCATGAACGATGCCCGTTTCGTTGAACTGAGCGACAGGATGGGGGCCGAGGCGGCGGCGGCGCTCTACCTGCGCTTCGTGCAGACCTTTGCCATTCACGTGGCCCGTCTGGACCCGGACGTGTTCGACGAGATCGAGGCCGACGGGCGCGAGGGGCTGCGCCAGTCTCTGCGCGCCTATGAGGACGAGACCGACGAGAACTTTCCCCAGGATCCGGGCGAGCAACTGGCCGCCGTGCTGCGCTCGATGGCACGCGCGTGGGAGGGCACCTCGGCCCGGCTGTTGCGTCAGGCCAAGGGTGCGCCCGCCGATGCGGGGCTGGGCCTTGTGGTGCAGGAAATGATCCCTGGCCTCGGCCAGGGTGAATGCGGCTCGGGCGTGCTGCAACTGGTGGAACCGGCGACCGGCCTGCCACAGATCACCGGCCGCTACCTGAGCCAGAGCCAGGGCCGCGACGCGCTGGGGGCGGGGGCCGAGGCGCTCTATCTCGAAAAGGACCCGCGCGGCGTCTCGCTCGAGGATGTGGCGCCCGAGGCCTTTGCCGCGCTCAAGCAGCACGCGGCGCTGATGCGCGAGAAGCTGCGCGAGGAGATGCAGGTCGAATTCGTGATCGAGGCGGGGCGCGTGCATATTCTCGACGGCGTCCGGGTGCCACGTAGCGCCCGGGCGGCGCTGCGCATCGCGGTACGGCTGGCCGAGGATGGCATCATCCCGCAGCAAGAGGCGGTGATGCGGATCGACCCGCATTCAGTGAACGAATTGTTGCACCGGCAGGTGCACCCGCAGGCCCGGCGCGACGTGCTGACCACCGGTATCGCCGCCAGCCCGGGGGCGGCCACCGGCAAGATCGTGTTCACCGCCGCCGAGGCGCAGGCCAGCGCGGCGCGGGGCGAGCCTTGCGTGCTGGTGCGCCGCGAGACCTCGCCCGAGGATGTACGTGGCATGCATGCGGCCGTGGCGGTGCTGACCGAACGGGGTGGCATGACGAGCCATGCGGCGGTGATCGGGAGGGGCCTCGGCCTGCCCTGTATCGTGGGTGCGTCCGAGATGGAGTTCCAGACCAAGGCGCGCATGATCAAGGCGCCCGACGGGCGGGTGTTCCGCACCGGTGACATCCTGACCATCGATGGCAGTTCCGGCCAGGTGCTGGCGGGCGAACCCGAGATGATGGAGGCGGCGCTGGATGACAGTTTCCAGACCCTGATGGCCTGGGCCGATGCCGAACGCGATATCGGAATCCGCGCCAATGCCGACACACCCGCCGATGCCCAGGCGGCGCGCAATTTCGACGCGCAGGGAATCGGGCTCTGCCGGACCGAGCACATGTTCTTTGAACCCGGCCGCCTGACAGTGATGCGCGAGATGATCTTTGCCGCCACCCCGTCGGGGCGCAAGGCGGTGCTGGAACGGCTGCTGCCGATGCAGCGCGAGGATTTCGTGCAGCTTTTCCGCATCATGGAGGGCAAGCCGGTCTGCATCCGCCTGTTCGACCCGCCACTGCATGAATTCCTGCCCACCACCCGCAGCGGCCAGCGCGAACTGGCCGAGGCGCTGGACCTGCCGGTCAGCGACGTGACCCGCCGGGTCGAGGCGATGAGCGAATACAACCCCATGCTGGGCCTGCGAGGTGTGCGGCTGGGCGTCACCGTGCCCGAGATCTATGACATGCAGGCCCGCGCCATCTTCGAGGCGACGCTCGAGGCCAGCCGCAAGGGCGAACCTGTCGTGCCCGAGGTGATGATCCCGCTTGTCTCTGCCAAGCGCGAGGTGGAGCTGGTCAAGGCCCGCATCGACGCGGTTGCCGCCGCCGTCGCCTCCGAGCGCGGGCAGGAGTTCGACTATCGCCTGGGCGTCATGGTGGAAACCCCGCGCGCGTGTTTGCGCGCCGACGAGATCGCCGCCTGCGCCTCGTTCCTCAGCTTCGGCACCAATGACCTGACCCAGATGACCTATGGCCTGTCGCGCGACGATGCCGGACGCTTCATGTCTGCCTATGTCCGCCAGGGCGTATTCTCGGAAGATCCGTTCCACGTGCTCGATCGCGACGGGGTGGGGGAATTGCTGAAACTGGGCGTCGAGCGTGGTCGCCGGGCACAGCCCGGAGTCACCGTTTCGGTCTGCGGCGAACATGGCGGAAACCCCGAATCAATCGCCTTTTGCCGGGCCGCCGGTTTCGACTATGTGTCCTGTTCGCCCTTCCGGGTGCCGGTGGCGCGACTGGCCGCCGCGCAACTGGCGATTTCGGATAAACTTGGTGTTTCAAACGACTTGAACGTCAAAATATAGCGGTTTTGGGGGCGCTCTCGTGGCTTGCGTTTTTGCGAAGCGACCCCAGAAATCCCTTGCAAATTTGCAAAAACTGGATCTTTGCGCCCGACTGGAGTATGGGCTTTCTGCGCCGAGTGGGGAGGAACTGGCGCGCGACGCTTGATGTGGGGTAGAAGATGAATAGATTTGTTCTGACAGTTTTACTGTCGGCCGCCGTGACGCTGCCGGATTTTGCCCTCGCGGATCGCGGGCCAGAGGCCGTCGGAGTCGTGCAGCAGACCGAAGCACCCCACAAGGGAAAAAGCTTTCGCGACTATCTCAAGACGCTGATGCCCAAGCCAGAGGAAGACGCCCCGGTGACCGAGGTGACCTTCTCGCGCTCGTGGATCGACCAGCAACCGCGCGCCAAGGGTGGCGAGCAATGGCAGTGCCTGGCAGAGGCCCTGTATTTCGAGGCCCGCGGCGAAACCGTGAAGGGCCAGTTCGCGGTGGCCGAAGTGATCCTGAACAGGGTCGAGAGCGAGCGCTTTCCGAACACGCCCTGCGGTGTGATCCGGCAGGGAACCGGGCGCAAGTATCAGTGCCAGTTCACCTATACCTGCGACGGGCGCAAGGAAGTCATCGCCGAGAAACAGGCCTATGAGCGGGTCGCCAAGGTTGCGCGCCTGGCCATGGACGGGGCCGCCGAAAGCCTGACGGACGGGGCCACCTATTACCACACCACCGCCGTGCGCCCGAGCTGGGCGCGCCGGTTCACCCAGACGGCCAAGATCGGGGTGCACCTGTTTTATCGGCATGGTCAGCGCACAGCGAGCAACTGATTGACGCACCCGCGCTGGAACCCTGCTGGCAGGGGCTTGGCGCAAGACTATATTGCGGGCGATGAAGGAGGCCCGCAATGCTGTTGACTCGCCGACATGTTCTGAAAGCCGCGGCTGCCAGCGCGCTGCTGCCGCGTCTGGCCGCAGCCGGGCCGGTCACTTTGACCGCGCGCGAGGCACGCCAGCAGATCGCGCCAGAGGGCTATCCCGACACCGCGATCTGGGGCTATGAGGGCGGCGCGCCCGGGCCTGAAATCCGGGTCGCACAGGGCGCGCGTCTCAGCCGCCGCCTGATGAACGAGCTTCCGCAACCGACCGCCGTGCATTGGCACGGCATCCGCATCGACAATGCGATGGACGGCGTGCCCGGCCTGACGCAACAGGCGGTGCCACAGGGTGGCAGTTTCGATTATGACTTCACCCTGCCTGACGCGGGCACCTATTGGTACCATTCGCATAACCGGTCGATGGAGCAGGTCGCGCGCGGTCTTTATGGACCCCTGATCGTCGACGAACCCAGCGCGCCCGATATCGACGGCGAATGGGTGCTGGTACTGGACGACTGGCGGCTCGACCCCGAAACCGGCGCGCTGGCGGGCGATTTCGACAATGGCCATGACCTCAGCCATGCCGGTCGGCTGGGCAACCTGCTGACGGTGAATGGCGGTTTCGACCCTGCCTATCCTGCGAGGCAGGGCGCGCGGCTGCGGCTGCGGCTGATCAACGCGGCCAATGCGCGGGTATTCGAACTGGGACTCGACGGCATGCAGGGCTGGATCGTGGCGCTGGACGGGATGCCGCTGGAGGAACCGCTGCCGGTCAGTGGTGCCTTTCCCCTGGCACCGGCGCAGCGGGCCGACCTGATCGTGGACATCACCGCCGAAAGCGGCACCGCCGCCAGCCTTCTCAGTATCGAGCGCGACGGTGGTTATGGCCTTTGCCGGTTCGACGTCGCGGGGCAGGGCGCGCGTGCCACCCGCGAGGCGCCTGTGCCATTGCCGCCCAACCCGCTGCCGGTGATCGAGGGGTTGGCCGACAGCCCGCTGCACCAGATGCGGCTGGAGGGCGGCGCGATGCGCTGGCTCGACAGCGCGCGGCTGGGCGAGACCGAGTTGAGCGGGCGCGAACTGGCGCAGCTGGGCCGGTTCTGGGCCCTGAACGGTCAGGCCGACCGGCCCGAAACCCCGTTCCTGGACGCCGCGCGCGGCAGCCTGCACCGGATCGCATTCGTCAACGAAACTGCCTTTGACCATGGTATGCACCTGCACGGCCACCATTTCCGGGTGATTGCCCCGAACGGAGAGCTTGGCCCCTGGCGCGATACGGTGTTGGTGGCGCGTGGTGAAACCCGCCAGATTGCGCTGGTCGCCGACAATCCGGGCGATTGGCTGTTGCATTGCCACATGCTGGGCCACGCGTCTTCGGGTATGACAAGCTGGTTTCGCGTCACCTGATGACGCATTCGATAACTGGTGCGGCGCATGTCGTCCTGCTATAGGCTGGATCTGCGCCTATTGAGGGCAGACTGACACGACCCCGGAAAGGCCCGCCAGATGAGTTCCGAAATCCGCCTCGCCTTTGCCCATCCCTCGGAGCGTTCCGAAGCGACGGCATCGCGCGGTCCGCTGGACCGTATCTCGTTGCGCGACCACGTGGTCGAGGTCGAGATCGGCGCATTCCAGGCCGAACGCGGCACCACCCAGCGCATCTGTTTCAACGTGGTGGTCGAGGTGATGCCGCTCACCGGCCCCATCGACGACGATGTGGACCGCATCCTGTCCTACGACCGGGTCACCGAGGCGATTGCCCGCGCCCTGGCCGAAGAGCGGCTGAACCTGCTCGAAACGCTGGCCGAACGCGTGGCCGAACTGATCCTGCACGAGCCGCAGGCGGTGCGCGCCTTTGTCCGCATCGAGAAGCTGGATCGCGGTCCCGGTGCGCTGGGGGTCGAGATCGTGCGCGGCCGCGACAAGCTGCATGTGGACCAGACCGAGGATCTGCGGCCGCATCCGCGCCTTGTCTACCTGTCGAATGCGGCCATTGCGTCGGACAATCTCAAAGGCTGGATCGACCAGCTGGAACAACGCGACCGTCCCCTGATCATCTGTGTCGGGGCGTCGGACCTGGCGGTGCCGCAGACCGGTCACGCGATGACCCAGCGCCGGATTGACCTGTTGGCGATCGAGCAGAACGCCTGGCAGCTGGCCGCGCGCGATCTGCGCTGCAAGGTGGTCTCGACCCGGACCGAACTGGACTGGGCGATGAAGAACGGCCAGATCTGCGTCTGGGCACCCTCCAAGATCGTGCTCGACGCGGTCGACGGCCCCTCGGCCAAACCGTCGAACGCGGTGGCGCTGGCCGCGTGGTTTGCCGCCACTTTCGAGGCGGGCGAGATGCTGGTGATCGGCGCGTCGCTGCCCGAGGGGGCCGATGTGCCGTTGCGTGCGGTACCGGTGGAGCAGCCTGACCTGTGACCGACTATTACCGCCCCCTGGTACAACAGGGCGCAACCCGCCCGCTGGGCGCGATGCTGCTGGCCGGCGGCGCCCTGTGGTTCACCCATGCCGAACATCTGCACCGGGGGCAGTCGGGAAGGATCGTCCCCGCGACCGAGATCCCGGCCCCTTATCTGGAGCGTCTGACGGGCCTCCGCCCGACGCTGGCGGGGCTCGACATGGGGCGCCCACACCTGATGGGTATCCTGAATGTCACGCCTGACAGTTTCTCGGACGGCGGTCGCCATTACGGGGTCGAGGCGGCCCGGCGCGCGGCGCTGGAGATGGTGGCGCAAGGCGTGAGCCTGCTGGATGTTGGCGGAGAATCCACCCGACCCGGCGCGGTCGAGGTGCCCGCCGAGGACGAGATACAGCGCACCGCGCCGGTGATCGAGGCGATCCGCGCCGAAACCGGGACCGCGATTTCCATCGACACGCGCAAGGCGGCGGTGGCCGAGGCGGCACTGGCTGCCGGTGCGAGCGTCGTGAACGACGTCTCGGGCTTTACCTTCGATGACGAACTGGCCCCGCTCTGCGCCGAGACCAGAACCCCCGTTTGCATCATGCATGCCCAGGGTGACCCGGCAACCATGCAGCAGGATCCGCAATACGATGATGTGCTGCTGGATGTGTATGACTTTCTGGCCGCGCAGGTGGCGCGGCTGGTCTCCGCCGGGCTGGACCGGGGGCAGATCATGATCGACCCGGGCATCGGGTTCGGCAAGACGCAGGAGCACAACCTGACCCTGCTACGCAACCTGTCGCTGTTCCACGGCATCGGCTGCCCGATCCTGCTGGGCGTTTCGCGCAAGCGTTTCATCGGAACGATCGGCAAGGAGCCGCGCGCCGAGGCGCGGGGGCCGGGCTCGATTGCCGTTGGTCTGGCCGGATTCGCGCAGGGTGCCCAGATTTTGCGGGTACACGACGTGGCTGAGACCGCGCAGGCCTTGCGCCTGTGGGCAGCGGTCCGGTAAAGCTTGCTCCGCTCGTGGTAAAAAGAAAGTGAGGCGGCATGCGTAAGCTGTTCGGAACCGACGGGGTGCGGGGCACTGCCAACACTCATCCGATGACCGCCGAAATGGCGCTCAGAATCGGGGCGGCCGTCGGGCGTTATTTCCGCCGCGAGGCTGGCGGCGTGCACCGTGTCGTCATCGGCAAGGACACCCGCCTTTCGGGCTACATGTTCGAAAACGCGCTGACCGCCGGACTGGCCTCGACCGGTATGAACGTGCTGCTTTTGGGGCCGGTGCCCACCCCCGCCGTGGGTCTGATGACCCGTTCGATGCGGGCCGATCTGGGGGTGATGATCTCGGCAAGCCACAATTCGGCCGAGGATAACGGCATCAAGTTCTTTGGTCCCGACGGGTTCAAGCTCTCGGATCAGGCCGAGATGGAGATCGAGGAGATGGTCGCAACCGGTGTGCGGCTGGCACAGGCGCACAATATCGGTCGTGTGCGCCGGGTGGACGATGCACGGTTCCGCTATGGTGAACGGGTCAAATCCTCGCTCACGCGCGGGCTGCGGCTTGACGGGCTCAAGGTGGTCGTGGACTGCGCCAATGGTGCAGCCCACCGCACCGCGCCCGAGATCTTGTGGGAACTCGGCGCCGATGTGGTGCCGATCGGCACCTCGCCTGACGGGCTCAACATCAATCGCGGCTGCGGCTCGACCTGCCCGCGTACCGCCGCCGAGGCGGTGGTGGCACATGGTGCGGATGTGGGCATCTGCCTCGATGGCGACGCGGACCGGGTCATCGTGATCGACGAGCATGGTACCGTCGCCGACGGCGACCAGATCATGGCGTTGCTGGCGGCGCGCTGGGCCGCCGAGGGCCAGTTGCAGGGCGGCGCCCTGGTGGCGACCGTAATGTCGAACCTGGGTCTGGAACGCTTTCTGGGCGATCGTGGCATCGGGCTGGAACGCACCGCGGTTGGCGACCGCTATGTGGTCGAGCGTATGCGTGAGGGTGGCTTCAATCTGGGTGGCGAACAATCCGGCCATATCGTGATGAGCGATTTTTCGACCACGGGCGACGGGTTGATGGCCGGGTTGCATTTCCTGGGCGAGATGATGCGTTCGGGTCAGCCCTCTTCGGAACTGGTGCGGCAATTCGTGCCGGTGCCGCAACTGCTCAAGAATGTGCGCTTTGCCAAGGGACAGACCCCGCTTGATACAGCCTCGGTCCAGTCGGCCATTGCCGAGGCCGAAGGGGTGCTGAATGGCACGGGCCGTCTGCTGATCCGTAAATCGGGCACCGAGCCGTTGATCCGGGTGATGGCGGAATGCGAGGATGAGGCGCTGCTTGAACGGACCGTCGACAGCGTGGTCGAGGCGGTGGTCGACGCGGTTCAGGCTTGAAACCGCAAAAGGCCTCGCGCATCCTCTCTGCATTAATCAGGGAGATTTCCGGATGCTTCGTTCCTTTTTGACTTTGACCTTTCTGCTGACTGCCGGAATGGCCCATGCCGGAATGACGGTCGATCTGCTGCCACCCTGGGACGGCAAGAAGATCCCCAAGGGCCAGCATTGCCAGTTGCAGGGCGGCAAGGGTGCGACGCCGCCGATGCAGGTGGCGGGCATTCCCGTAGGCACGGTCATGCTGGTGGTTCAGTACAACGACAAAAGTTACAAGCCGCTGTCCAGCAAGGGCGGGCATGGCACCATCGGCTATCCGGTCAAGGGCGCCAGCGCCTCGCTGCCCGCGGTGCCGGGCATGACCGCAAAACTGCCGGGCGGGGTACGGGTTGTGGCCCCGGCGCGCAGCACCGGCGAATACGCCTCCAAGGGTTATCTGCCGCCCTGCTCGGGCGGGCGTGGCAACACCTATGAGGCGGTGGTGCAGGCGGTGGGCGCCGATGGCAAGGTGCTGGATAAGGTGAAACTCAAGATCGGCCGTTACTGACGGGCGAACAGGCGCCTGAGCGCGCCATACTGGCTGAGTCCGACCCCGGTCAGGATCAGCAGCAGCGACCACAGCAGGACTGGCGGCAGCGGCTCTCCCAACAGGGCCGCGCCCAGCAGCACCGACCAGACCGGCACCTGATAGTTGGTCAGGCTCATGAATACCGGCCCGGCGCTGCGGATCAGGGTGACGCGCAGCAGATTGGCCGCGGCCGTGGGCACCATGCCCAGGAACACGATCAGGCCCAGCGTGCGCAGATCGGTGGAGGGCGGCGGGCCTTCGGCGATCCAGGCCATCGGCAGCACCGCGACCACCCCGATCAGCAACAGCACGGTTGAAAGTCCGACCGGATCGACCGCCGGCAGCCGTCGCATCAGGATCGAGGCCACCGCGTAACAGGCGGTCGCCGCCAGACAGGCCAGCCGACCGGGCAGTTCCAGCGTCGCGCCGGTGCTCTCGAACGCCTGCGCCCCCATCAGCAGCGCAACCCCGGCAAAGCCGATGACAAACCCCAGCGCGCGGCGCCAGGTCATCCGCTCGCCGGGCACAAGGAAATGCGCCAGCGGCAGCACCATCAGCGCGATGGAGGCCATCGAAACGCCGGTAAACCCCGCCGTCACATATTGCTGACCCCAGGCGATCAGCGAGAAGGGCACCGCCGAACTGAGCAGCGCGATTGTCACCAGCGAGAGGCGCTCTGACCGGCTCAGCGGCGCCGAAAACAGCCGCCCGCCCATGAGGCGCCAGACCAGCGTGCTGAGCAGCGCCCCGAAACAGACCCGCCCGGCGGCCAGCCAGAACGGCGTGATCCCCTCAAGCGCGAGTTCATTGATCAGAAAGGTCCCGCCCCAGACAAAGCCCAGCGTCGCCACCATGGCCCAGCTTTTCGCCGTTATGTCAGGGGATTGGGTCACGGGAAGCCTTTCGCTGGGGTGCGCTCACTTGACCCCGCTCCGATGCCGGGGTCAATCCGGAACGCTTCGTCCGGGAACGAAAACGGGCGCCGCAGGGGCGCCCGTCTGGATGGGTCTGAACCCGGATCAGTTCTTCGACTTGTCGACCATCTTGCCGGCCGAGATCCAGGGCATCATGTCGCGCAGCTTCTGGCCGACCTGCTCGATCTGGTGCTCGTCATTGGCGCGACGCGAGGCCTTGATGGTCGGCTGGCCAACCGCGTTTTCCAGCATGAAGTCGCGGACGAACTTACCCTGCTGGATGTCGGTCAGAACCGCCTTCATCGAGGCCTTGGTCTGCTCATAGGGCAGGATGCGCGGGCCGGTGACATACTGGCCGTATTCGGCGGTGTTCGAGATCGAGTAATCCATGTTGGCAATACCGCCTTCATAGATCAGGTCGACGATCAGCTTCACCTCGTGCAGACATTCGAAATAGGCCATCTCGGGGGCATAGCCCGCCTCGACCAGGGTTTCGAACCCGCAGCGGATCAGCTCGACCAGACCACCGCACAGCACGGCCTGCTCGCCGAACAGGTCGGTTTCACATTCCTCGCGGAAGTTGGTCTCGATGATGCCCGAGCGGCCGCCGCCGATGGCCGAGCAATAGGACAGGCCGGTTTCCAGCGCCTTGCCGGTGGCGTCAGTGTGAACGGCCACCAGGCAGGGCACGCCGCCGCCCTTGGTGTATTCGCCGCGCACGGTGTGGCCGGGGCCCTTGGGCGCCATCATGATGACGTCGACGCCTTCTTTCGGTTCGATAAGGCCGAAATGCACGTTCAGGCCGTGGGCAAAGGCAATTGCGGCGCCGGGGCGGATGTTGTCATGCACGTATTTCTTGTAGGTCTCGGCCTGCAGTTCGTCGGGCATGGTGAACATGATCACGTCGCACCAGGCAGCGGCTTCGGCGATGCCCATGACCTTGAGCCCTTCGCCTTCGGCCTTCTTGGCCGAGGCCGAGCCTTCGCGCAGGGCGACAACCAGGTTCTTGGCGCCCGAGTCGCGCAGGTTCAGCGCGTGGGCGTGGCCTTGCGAGCCATAGCCCAGGATGGCCACTTTCTTGTCCTTGATCAGGTTGATGTCGCAGTCACGATCGTAATAGACGCGCATGATGCCGGTCCTTTCTGTTTCGATTGCCGCGTTTCTATCTGCTCAAACGTTGAGGTGCGAGAGGATCGTGGTTGAGATTTCTTCCATTTGGTGAAAGATAATTCGTCAGGTGTCAAAAATTCGGAAAATTCATGCTCGACGATATCGACCGCCGCATCCTGCGCCATTACCAGGCCGACCCCAGCCTCAGCGCCGCCGAACTGGCCGAGCGGTGCCGGATCAGTTCGGGCGTCTGCTGGCGGCGGGTCGAGAAGATGCAGGCCGCCGGCATCATCCAGGGGCAAGAGGCGGTGATCGACTGGGCGGCGCTGGGCTTTGCGGTCGAGGTCAGTTTGCGCGTCACGCTCGACAAGACCCAGCCGCGCGCCTTTGACGATTTCATCGAGGCCGCGCGCAAGGTGCCCGAGGTGATCGAGATCCAGACCTTTCTGGGCCGGGTCGATGTGCGCCTGTCGGTGATTGCCCGCGACATGGCCCATTACCAGCAGCTTTATCGCGACCGCATCCTGACCCTGCCGCATATTGCCGATATCGAGGCGCTGATGCATATCGCGCGGCTCAAGCGCGACGAGGTATTGCCGGTATGACGGACCTGGACGAGATCGACCGCAAGTTGCTGCGCGCGCTGGCGCAGGACGCAACCCAAAGCGCGGGCGCGCTGGGGCGCCGGTTCGGTCTGTCGCAGCCTGCTACCTGGCGGCGCATCCGCAGGCTGGAGGAGGCGGGGGTGATCAAGGGCCGCCGCCTGCGTCTGAACGCCGAGGCGCTGGGATTTGGCGTCACCGTGTTTCTGGGGGTCAAGCTGGCGCGCAAGGGGCGCGTCAGCCTCGAGGATTTCGAACGCGCCGTCAGTGCCATCCCCGAGGTGCAGACGGTCGAACATGTGCTGGGTCTCTACGACTATCGCCTGCGCGTGGTGGCGCGCGACCTCAGCGATTTCGAACGCGTCCTGCGCCGCCGGATCATGACCCTGCCCGGTGCGGGCGAGGTCGAGGCCAATGTGCTGCTCAGCGAAGAACGCCTGCCAGGCCCGATCGGTTAATACTCGGTCCGGATGCGATAACCGGGGTGATGGGTCAGCCGGGCAAAGGTCACGGGCTCGCCCTTGAGCCAGGTGGTGCGCTCCATCTGCATCACCGGCATGCCGACGGAGGTCGACAGGAACTCGGCCAGCCGCCCGTCGGCGCCGATGGCGCCAAAGGCGATTTCGGCATCGGTAAAAGGGATCGCGGTCAGCAACCACTCGGTCGGGCCGATCCGGCTCAGATCGGCCTCTTCCATCGCCGGGACGGCGGACAGGCTGACCCAGCGCTCTTCAAGCTGAAAGGGCTGGTTGTTGGCATAATGCATGCACAGCAGGTGCAGCACCCGCGTGCCGGGGTGCAGCCCCAGTTGCGAAGCCAGCCAGGCGGGCGCGGTGATCACCGCCCGCTCGACCAGCGCATAGCGGTAATCGGCATTCTGTTCTTCGACCACGCGGCGGGCCAGCGAGATTTCGAAACGGGCCTGCCGGACCGGCGCCGTCTTGACCCGGGTGCCGCTCTTGCGTTTGCGCTCGACAAATCCCTGCTCGGCCAATTCGCGCAAGGCCCTGTTGACCGTGGCACGTGCACAGCCGAACTCTTCTGCAAGTTCCGACTCGGTTGGAAGCAATGTCCCTTGCGGCCAAATCCGGCTTTCGATCCGGCGTTTCACCTCGTCGCGGACGGCATGAAAGCTGGTTCGCTTCTTTTGTTTCAAGGGTAACTGGTCCTTTACCTGTATTCCGTGCGTGTTTGTGCCCGTATTTTTCGGAAAGAGTAAAGGGGAGTTGACCCTAAGTAGCGTCATATCTCCGTCAACATCACGCATATTCGATACAGGGAAAGAACATCGTCTGTATTAAGGTTAACGTGTTGAGGTTAACGAGGCGGAGATGCCCCGCGTGGGCACGCCCCAGCTTCACGACTGCGGTTAGATCTCCTTGCAGCCGCGCTACCCGGTCGTTCGAGCGCCCTCAATGCGTCCGTCCTGCGCGCCATTCCCTGCCCGCAGCGATTCGCTTGAGAGGTCACGGCGCCGTGCGCGCCGGCAAGCATCCAAGCATGGCGGCCCGGGGCACAGTCAGCGCATCTTCCGCTTTCTTCTGTTCAAAAATACCTTGGGGTCCGGGGCAAAGCCCCGGTTCCATCCGCGTGGCCAAGACGCCCGGCCGCGCTCCCCTCTTTACCCGGCGGCGCATAGCGGCCATGAAAGAGCCCGGAACAAGGAGAGGAGCCCGCGATGGCCGCACTACTGGATACTGTCGATCCCGATGGGCTCGAGGAATTCTCGGTCGTTTTTACCGACCGTTCGCTCAACCATATGTCCACGGCCTTTCAACAGGTGATGCGGGACATTTCCGACATGCTGCGCGCGGTCTACAATGCCGATGCCGTGGCGGTCGTTCCCGGTGGTGGCACCTATGCGATGGAGGCGGTCGCGCGCCAGTTCGCCCGGGGTGCCCGTGTGCTGGTGGTGCGCAACGGCTGGTTCTCGTATCGTTGGAGCCAGATCATCGAGACCGGCGGTCTGACTGCCGAGACAACGGTGATGAAGGCCCGCCGCAGCGGCAATGAAAGCACCGCGCCCTTCGCCCCGGCGCCCATCGAAGATGTGGTGGCGGCCATCCGCGAGCAGAAACCCGATGTGGTCTTTGCCCCGCATGTGGAAACCGCCGCCGGGGTGATCCTGCCCGATGATTATATCACTGCCATGGCCTCTGCCGCGCATGAGGTGGGCGCGCTGATGGTACTCGACTGTATCGCCAGCGGCTGCGTCTGGGTCGATATGAAGGCGACCGGCGTAGACGTGCTGATCTCGGCGCCGCAAAAGGGCTGGAGCGCTTCGCCCTGCGCTGGTCTGGTGATGCTGTCCGAACGCGGAGAGGCGCGTCTGGCAGAGACGCAGTCGGACAGTTTCGCCATCGACCTGAAGAAATGGCGCGACATCATGAAGGCCTATGAGGGCGGCGGCCATGCCTATCACGCCACCATGCCCACCGACGCGCTGCGCGCCTTCCGCGACACCATGGCCGAGACCCGCGACTACGGCTTCGACAAACTGCGCGAGGCGCAATGGGCGCTGGGTAACGGGGTGCGCGCGCTGCTCAAGGGCAAGGGCATCGTCTCTGTCGCCGCCGAAGGGTTCGGCGCACCCGGCGTGGTGGTGAGCTATACCAGCGATCCCGAGATCCAGAACGGCAAGAAATTCGCCGCCCTGGGCATGCAGATCGCTGCTGGCGTGCCGCTGCAATGCGATGAACCGGCCGATTTCCGGACTTTCCGACTGGGCCTCTTCGGCCTCGACAAGCTCTATGATGTCGATGGTACGATTGACCGGTTGAAACGCGTGCTCGACCAGGTGCTCTGAGCCTGGTTTCTTTCTGGTCGGAAATACTCCGGGGTCCGGGGCAGCGCCCCGGGGCTCACCGTACGCCCAGACCCATCTGCATCAGGGTCCGGCGGACCGGTGCCAGTGAATAAAGCGCGTTCAACCCCATTGCGCGCGCGTCCCGCAAGGGGCGCGCCTCGACCATCGAGGCGCGATTGAGCAGGTCGATGCCCTTCACGCGTAGCTCGATCTCGGCATGACGCGCCTTGTGATAGGCGGCCAGCATCTGCGCATCGCCCAAGTCCTCGGGCCGGGCCTGCGCCAGTTCCAGCAATGTGCGCAAGTCGCCCAGCGACATGTTCAGCCCCTGCGCGCCGATGGGCGGCACCACATGCGCGGCCTCGGCCATCAGCGCGATGCGCTCGCCGGTCAGCCGCTCTGCCGATTGGCTGATGATCGGCCAGATGGTACGTCGCGAGGCCAGTTTCAACGGCCCGAAGAGGCCGCAGGAGCGTTCGGTCATGGCCGCCTCAAATGCCTCGGGTTGCATTTCGAGGAGCTCTACTGCGCGCGGCCCCCGCTCCATCCACACCACCGCCGAGGATGGTTGCCCTTCCCAGTCGGGCAAGGGCACCAGCGTAAAGGGCCCGCCGGATCGGTGGATCTCGGTCGAGACATTCTGATGCGCAATCGGGTGGGTGACGGCAAAGGCCAGCGCCTTTTGCCCATAGCGGGTGGTCTTGACCCCGATCCCCGCCGCCTCGCGCATGGGCGAGCTACGCCCGTCGGCGGCCAGCACCAGCTTGCAGGTCACGCGGCTGCCGTCGCTCAGCCCCACGCGGGCCTCGGCTGTGCGGGTGAACAGGCTGGTGGTGGCGGTGCCGGGGCGGAAATCCACATTGGGCGGTTCGGCCAGCCGGGCCACCATCTCGCGCCGGAGCAGCCAGTTGGGCAGGTTCCAGCCAAAGGGCTTGTCGCTCAGATCGGCGGCGTTGAAATCGCGCACCACGCGCGGTTCGGGCACCGCGCCGCCCGCATCGACGATGCGCATGATCTGCAAGGGGGCGGCGTGATCGGCCAGCCGTGCCCAGAGGCCGCATTTTTCCAGAAGCACTTGCGCCGGTTGCAGGAATGCGGTGGTGCGCATGTCCGATCCGTCCACGTCACGTTCGGTCACCGGCGGGGCCGGGTCGACGCAGATCACCCGGAACCCGGCGCTGCCAAAGGCCGCCGCCGCGGTCAGTCCGGCGATGCCGCCGCCGGAAATCAGGATGTCGCAGCTCTCATGCATGGGCAGGCTCCGTCTTTTCCGCGGCACCCTATGCCGGAACGCGCCGGGGTGCCAAGCGACATCCTGTCCGGCGCATTCAGCCGCGGGTGATCAGGATCAGCACCGCCCAGATCACCGGGACCAGCGCCAGTGCCGGAATGTAGAGGCCCGGAATGCCGAACAACAGGATGGCGATGCCCCAAAGGCTGAGCGCGGCGGCGATGGCGTAATAGATGTTGTCGCTGTCGCCATAGGCCACTTCCTTGGCGATGCGGCCCAGCAGAGGCACGGAAAACAGCAGGCGCTGGCCCAAGGGCAGGTTGCGGGGCAGGTCGATGGCGCTCATGTCAGGTCCTTTCAACTATCTGTCAGGGGGCAGATAGGTTTTGGAACCTGAGTCCAAAGGTCACCTTTTGCCGCAGTGCAGCGCGATGCCGCATCCCCTGCGGCGCGGTGCCGCTGATCGTGCCGAGCGGAGCAGAGATGCGCGGCGACTCTGCTTTTGTGCTATCATCCGGGAATTGTATTGAGGGCGGAGATTTCCCATGACGCTGAAATATGCGCGCGGTCCGGTCAGCTACCTTTACCGTGACGTTGAAAAGAACGATAAAACCGGCCGCCGCAAGGTGAAACAGGTGCTGTGGGGCGACTGGGTGGATGTCCGCGATCCGGTCGATGCCACCTGGACCCATGTCCGCTATGGCAAGAAACCCTATCTGATGAAACGCGCCGAGTTGCAGGACGAGCGGGTGCTGGAGCTGATCTTTCTCGACATCGGGCAGGGCGATGCCTGTATCCTGACCGAGCCGGGCCACCATCATCCGCCGCGCGTGATGGTGATCGACGCCGGGATCGGGCGCAACACCAACGGGTTCCTGAACTGGCGGTTCCGCGATTTCGACAATTCGGGCCAGATCCATGCCGCCATCGTCACCCATCCGGATGCCGACCACTATCGCGGTTTCCAGCCAATCTTTGAAAACCGCCGCCTGCGGATCGAGCATGTCTATCACAGTGGTTTGGTCGAACGGGTGGGCGACGATCTGCTGGGGCCGGAACAGGGCGGATACCTGACCGATATCGTTGAGACCGACGCACAGATACGCGCGCTGCTCTCCGATCCGGCCCGGCGCGGGCGCAAGCTCTATCCCAAGCTGATGCAGACCGCGCTGGAGGCGGACCGGATCGGCCCCGTCACCGCGCTCACCACCGCCCAAGCGGTGCAGGAGGACGGGCGTGCCTGGCTGCCGGGCTTTGCCCCCGGTGACGGCGGGCTGATAACGATCGAGGTGCTGGGTCCGGTCGTCGAGCCCGATGCAACAGGCCAGCCGCGCCTGCGCGCCTTTGGTGACAAACCCACCTCGCGGTCAATGGATGACGGCAAGACCAAGAACGGCCATTCGGTCTTGTTGCGGCTGGATTTCAACGGGTTCCGGGTGTTGTTCGGAGGCGATCTCAACACCTCGGCCGAGTGCTTTCTGATGCAGCACTATGGTGGGGTGCCGGTCTCGACGCCGCTGGCAGCGACCGAGGCCGAGCTTGAGGCCATTGCCCGATCCGAAATCATTGCTGCTGCTGCCGAGCGGTTTGGAGTCGATCTGATGAAAACCTGCCATCACGGGTCCTCGGACGTGACCGAGGAGTTTTTGCAGGCCGCCCATCCGGCCGCCTATGTGGTGTCCTCGGGCGATGAAGAGGGGCACGTTCATCCGCGCCCCGACCTGTTGGGCCTGTTGGGCAAGACGGGCGCCGGGGCGCGGCCGTTGATCCTGTCCACCGAACTCCTGCGCTCCACCCGAGAGCGCGAGCGGGACGACCTGCGCCCGGCGCTCGACCGGCTGAACGGGCGGATCGAGGCGGAACTGGCCAAGGGCGCAGGGGCGGATGCGGCGGCGCTGGCCGAGATGCGCGCGGCCAAGCGCAAGCTGCTGGACGAGGTGTTCCGCCGCAACGTGGGCGTCTATGGGGCCATCAACCTGCGTACCGACGGGCGCGACGCGGTGATCGCCTTTCGCAAGGAAAAGGCACCCGCGCACCGGCGCTGGTTCTATTACGAGATGCGGCGCGATCCCGACAGCGGCGGCTTTCTGCCCGTGCTGGGCGACGGGCACTGAGCACCCTCAGGTCAGCCGGGACAGAAACGCGGTCAGATCGTTGGTATGGTGGTGGATATGCTCGGCCGGGTGTGGTTCGGGGGCCACATGTACCGTGCGCATCCCCATCTCGTGCGGGGCGGTCAGGTTGCGGGGGTCGTCCTCGAACATGGCGGCGCGTTCGGGGATCACCCCGTCGCGGGTGAACACCTCTTCAAACGCGGCGCGCTCGGGCTTGGGCCTGTAGCCCGCGTGTTCCACACCATAGATGGCATCGAATAACCCGCTCAACCCGCGCGCGGCCAGCACCCTCTCGGCATAAGGGGCCGAGCCGTTGGTATAGACGATGCGGCGCCCGGGCAGGGCGCGGATATGGCTGGCCAGCGCGGCGTCGGGGGTCATGTGGCTCATGTCCACCTCATGCACGGCCACCAGATAGGGATCGGGGTCGAGCCCGTGTTCGCGCATCAGCCCGGCGAGCGTGGTGCCGTATTGCCGCCAATACTGCGCGCGCAGGCGGTCGGCCTCGGCCCGGGTGACACCAAGCGCCTCCATCACATAGGCGGTCATCCGCACTTCGATCTGGTCGAAGAGCCGCATCGCGGGCGGATAAAGGGTGTTGTCCAGATCGAACACCCAGGTCGTCACATGAGAGAAGGCTTCGCGCACCATGGCCCGGATCTAGGGCAGATAGCGCGCGTGCGCAATGGCAGGGTTGATCCGGGCGGGTCCCGGCGGATACACAAGTCCGAACAGGGAGAAGAGAACAGCAATGACCCAAGGCCGCCCGGCGCAGAAAGACGCCTATCACCTGATCCTCGAAGCCATCGACAGCGGCATCTACAAACCCGGTGATCGCCTGGTGGAAAGCGAGTTGGCCGAACGGTTCGGAGTGTCGCGCACCCCGATCCGCGAGGCACTGCAACGGCTTGAGACGCAGTCGCTGCTGGAACGCGACGGGCGCTCGATGATCGTGGCCTCGCTGGATCACAACCAGATGGCCGAGCTGTATCAGGTGCGGCGCGAGCTGGAGGGGCTGGCGGCGCGGCTGGCCGCGCGCCATGCCACAGCCGAAGAGATCGCGGTATTGCGCGAGATGGTGGTGGCCGATGACAAGCTGGTGGGCAATCCCAAGGCGTTGAGCCGGGCCAACCGGCGGTTTCACGAACAGATCCACCTGGCCTCGCACAATCGCTATCTGGTGCAGCAGCTTGACCTGGTGCACCGGACCATGGCGTTGATGGCGACCACCTCGCTGGCCGCCGAAGGGCGCGGCGAAATTGCCCAGAGCGAGCACAAGGGGATTGTCGAGGCCATCGCGGGCCGGAACGAGGAAGCGGCCGAAAAGGCGCTAAAGGATCACATCTCGATCGCATTCATGACCCGGTTGAAGCTGGACGCCGACAGCCGCGAACGGCGCTGAGAACGAGGCCACGGCAGGATTTCGCAGAAATCCTGTGAACAGGGTTTTAATGAAAACCCTGTTCCCGCGCCTGTTCATCGGTCGTGCCGGGTAGTGGGGCCGGTTTTTCCTCGCTGGCCTGACCGTGTTCGGTCTTGTCCCAGAAATAGGGATTGACCACCAGTTCATAGAGCGCCTTGTAGGCGGCCAGAACGCCAAGCGGGAAGTAGAGCGGCATGGTCAGCACCCAGGGGGTCAGAAACCGGCGCTCGGATGCAGAGACCGCGACCAATCCGATCGCCAGTCCCAGCAGTTCGGTCGCCCCGAAGATGGCGCTGCACAGGATCAGAACCGGGGCTGACAGAACATCGTCCAGCGGGTGGGGCAGGCCGAACAGGATCAGCCAGAAAGACCACAGCACGGGCGCCAGCAGGAACTGGCCCAATGTCCCCAGAAAGAAGGCCTGTACGCCCAGAAAGCGCCGCGTGCCCAGTTCGGCCCACAACCGCAGCGGTGCCCGCATATGCACAAGATATGTCACCATGAAGCCCTTGAGCCAGCGCGAGCGCTGCTTGACCCAGGGCCAGGAGCGGTAATTCGCCTCTTCATAGGTCACCGTGTCGATCAGCTCGGTCCGGTACCCGGCCCGGCAGAGGCGCACGCCCAGATCGGCATCCTCGGTCACGTTATGCGCGTCCCACCCGCCCAGTTCCTCCAGCACGCGGCGGCGAAAGAACAGCGTCGTGCCTCCCAGCGGCACCACCAGGCCCAACCGGGCGATACCCGGCAGCACGATGCGGAACCAGCTGGCATACTCGATGGTGAAACACCGTGCCCGCCAGCTGCTGCGCGGGTTGTAGTAATCTAGGATGCCTTGCAGGCAGACCACCTCTTCGGGCGCCTGGGCGAACCGGGTCGCGACCTGTTCAAGCTGGTCAGCCACCGGCGCATCCTCGGCATCCCAGACGCCAATGATCTCACCCCGGCAGAAATCGAGCGCATAGTTCATCGCGCGCGGCTTGGTTGTCAGCCCCTTGTGGCCGGGCACCTCGATCACCCGCATCCAGGCGGGCAGGGTGCATTGAGCAAGGGTCTCGCGGGTGACTTCGTCTTTCTCCTCCAACACCAGGATGACGTCCAACAGCGCCTTTGGATAGGTCAGGCGACCGAGACGGGTCACCAGTGCGGTGGCGATCTCGCGCTCTTTGTAGAGCGGTACCAGCATCGAGATCTTGGGCAGGCGCACTCCCGTTATATCGGTGCCAGGCGCGGGCGGATGCGGCGCGGTCAGATGCGACTGGCTCATGAGATGGGCCAACAGGGCAACCGCCTTGAGCCCCGCGAACAGCGCCAGGGTCAGAACGGCGGTCAGGAACAGCAGCGTCAATCCCTGTACCGGCGCCAGTACAAGCAATCCCAGCAGGGCCAGCAGCGCCAGGCTGCCCGGTATCCGGCTGCGCCAGTTCCAGGTCCGGCAGCTATAGCGCGGCGCGACGCGGGTTTCGGCCAGCTGCGCAAGTGTGGCGGCATAGCGCCGCGCCAATGCGGTGTCGATCTGGTCACGGCTGGCCAGCGCCGGCATCAGCAGGACACCGGTTTGCGCCATCTCGGCGCGCAGCCGGTCGAACAGGTCGGGGCGTGCGGTGGCGACGATGACCATGGGCCCCAGGCGCATCCAGGGTATCGCACCATGCCGCAGCCAGAAATCGTGAGGCATCAGCCCGCATAACTCGTCCCTCGGCGGATCAGCGGCCAGATCGGCCCATTGCACCCCGTTCTGAAGCGCCAGCGCGCGCAGGATGTCATTGGGTTCGGCCCAGCCCTCGGCGATCAGGATCTCACCGATCGGCGCATCAAGCCAGAGTTGCATTTGCAGGGCCTGCACCAGCTGGGCCTGGCTGATCACCCCGCTGCGCACCAGGTATCGCCCAAGCGGCAGGTGCGGTTCTGGCGCGGGATGCGCAAGGCTGGCAGAGCTTAGCCTGAGATGTAGGTCGCTCATAATGCGCAGCCCCGACAACCGTTCCGGGAGTCAGGGTTGCGCAATTCAGGTTAATAGAGCGTTAATGGCAGACAAAACCGGCTGAGATTGCAGGTTTTTTTGTCAGGCATCGGCCTTTTGTGCGTCCATCGCTTCGGCAAAGCGTTCGAACAGATAGAAACTGTCCTGCGGGCCGGGGCTGGCCTCGGGGTGATACTGCACCGAGAAGACGGGCCGCTCGGTCATGCGGATGCCGCAGTTGGAACCATCGAACAGCGAGCGATGGGTTTCCACCACGCCCTCGGGCAGGCTCTGCGCATCGACGGCAAAGCCGTGGTTCATCGAGGTGATCTCGACCTTGCCGGTTTCCAGGTCCTTGACCGGGTGGTTGGCGCCGTGATGGCCGTGGTTCATCTTGACGGTGCGGCCGCCAAGCGCCAGCGCCAGCATCTGGTGGCCCAGGCAGATGCCAAAGACGGGCAGGGCGGTGGTGTCGAGAATCTCGCGGATCATCGGCACCGCATATTCACCGGTCGCCGCCGGGTCGCCGGGGCCGTTCGACAGGAACACGCCGTCGGGCGCATGCGCCAGCACCTCGGCCGCGGTGGCGGTGGCGGGCAGCACGGTCACGTCACAGCCTGCCGAGGCGAGGCAGCGCAGGATGTTGCGCTTGGCACCATAGTCAATGGCAACCACCTTGTGCTTGGGCGCCTCCTGCCGGACATAACCCTCGGGCCAGGCCCAGCGCATCTCGTCCCAGCGATAGGATTGCGCGCAGGTCACGTCCTTGGCCAGGTCCATGCCTTCGAGTCCGGCAAAGCCGCGCGCGGCGGCGACCAGCGCCGCAAGGTCGAACTTGCCATCGGGGTCATGGGCCAAGGCCACATGCGGTGCGCCCTGCTGGCGAATGGCGCGGGTCAGGCGACGGGTATCGACACCGCCGATGGCGATCCGGCCGCGCCGGGCCAGCCAGCCCTTGAGCTCTTCGGCAGCGCGCCAGTTGGACGGTTGCGTCGGGTCCCATTTCACCACCATGCCGGCGGCCACCGGGTCGGCGGTCTCGTCATCCTCGGGGGTGACACCCACATTGCCGATATGGGGAAAGGTGAAGGTCACGATCTGACCCGCATAGGACGGGTCGGTCATGATTTCCTGATAGCCGGTCATCGCGGTGTTAAAACACAACTCGGCCACGGTCTGGCCGGTGGCGCCGAAGCCTGTGCCGTAAAACACTGTTCCATCGGCCAGAACCAGGCATGCGGTGGGCTTGGACAGGGGGTTCTGGGCCATGGCGCGACTCTCTATCTCTGGGTAAATCGGCGCATACCTAAGGGTCTTGTGGCCCTGGGTCAACCCTGATCAATTTTTACGCTTTTGTTGTTTTTCAATGGGTTAGCTTTATATCACCCCGGTTGTGCCGTGCTTTTTCTTTCGCTATGTTCGGGAACTTGAACAATGTCAGGGGATGGGCAGTTCTGATGGATATGCGGGCACGTGTGAATACCGCGCTGAAACAGGCGATGAAGGACAAGGCCGCCGAACGGCTGTCGACCCTGCGCCTGATCAATGCGGCGATCAAGGATCGTGATATCGCGGTGCGTGGCAGCGGCGATGAAGAGGCCGCCTGTTGCGGCGATGCCGAGGTTCTGGCCATTCTGGGCAAGATGACCAAGCAGCGCCAGGAAAGCGCGCGCGCCTATGAAGAGGGCGGGCGACTGGACCTGGCCGAGCGCGAGCGTCAGGAAATCGCGGTGATCGAGGAGTTCCTGCCCAAGCAGCTGGACGAGGACGAGGTCGAGAACGCCGTGCGCGCGGCGATCACGGCCACCGGTGCCGGGTCGATCCGTGACATGGGCAAGGTGATGGGCGAGTTGAAGGCGCGCTATACCGGCCAGATGGATTTCGGCAAGGTCGGCCCGATGGTCAAGGATCAGCTCTGCGCCGCCGGCAATTGCTGATCCGACCCTGAGACGACCGATTGAAAGGGCCGCATGTGCGGGCCTTTTCTAGTTTCGACCGGCATAGGCGCGGTCCAGCCCTGCGATAAGGTTCAGAAACTCCTGGCGCACGCCGGAGGCAAAGGGATTGGCGCTTTCGATGGCGTCCAGAACGCCGGGCGGGTCGTGGCGCACCATCTCGACCGCCTGTTTCAGCAGGTCGAAGCTGGCGGTGGTCATGCGGTCGGGCAAGGGTCCCATCCGGTTCAGTGTCTGGGCAATCAGATGGGTCAACCCCTGTACAGTGGCGGCCTCGCGGTCATGTGCCTCGGGCGTGGTCAGGATCACCCGCAGCCCCAGCCGTGCCCGCAGAAAGGCAGCCACCGGCAGATGCGCCTGCCCCCGCAAGGGACAAAGCGCGATCTTGTGCCCGGCGATGCCGTGCCGCGCGCTTTGCGGGCCGAACAGGGGATGGGTGCCGATCAGCGCAACATGGCCGGGCAAATGCGCCTGCATGATCTCCGCCGGGGTCATCTTGACCGAGCCCACATCGGCCACCACCGCGCCGGGACGCAGATGCGGGGTGATGGCGCGGCAGGCCTCGGCCATGCCCGCGACGGGCATCGCCAGGATCACCAAGTCGCACCCTGCCGTCTCGATCAATGATGCGGCCTGCGAACCGTTGGGCAGGTTGACGCCATGGGGCAGGGCGGGATCGTGGATCAGGCAGGGCAGATGCGGTGTCAGGTGCTGAACGATCAGCCGCCCAAAGGCGCCGAAGCCGAAGAGGCCGACCGAGGTGAAGGTAAGGTGACAGGACATGACAGGCTCCGAAGGGGCCGCGATGCCGGGTCGTAAGGTCATGGAAGAGGATGTTCGGACCGCCGGATCGCGGCGGTTGAACAGGAAATGCAGCCGCCGTTATGTGAACGGCGGATAATAGACGGTGCTGATAAAGGCGCGTGTCCGTTGCATGTCGTTTGCCTAGCTTGCTGCGGCGGACCTGTCAATCACCGCGCCAGCATGTCCCGCAGATCGTCGTAAAGCGCGATGCGTTCATCCTCGGACAGAAACGCCCCGATCTCGACCTCGCGCCCGCCACCCTGAAGGGTCACGTAATGGGGCACCGGTCCGCCATGAGCATGCATGGTGGCGCGGGCCCAATAGCGGTTGCAGTCCCATTCCTGCACCGCCCCGCGCGGGTTGTGGCGAACCAGATGCGCGCGTTCGGGGTCGAGCGTCAGTATCTCGAGGATGCGGCGCTGGCGATAGTTCATCTCGATGGCCAGCCACAGCCCGGCAACCGCCAGCAAAAGAAACGGCAACAACCCCCACAACAGTGGCGACCCCAGTACCGCGATCAGCGGAAGCGCCCCAAGCGCAAAGATCGACAGCACCAAGGCGGCCGCCCCGCGCGGCGGCAACGAGTTGTGCGGCCACAGATGCAGCTCTTGCAGGGTATCGGTGCGTTTCCAGTCATAGGGCATGGCGCTTAGGTATCACGACCGCCGCCGCCGTCCATAGCCCGCGTTGCCGCAGCTACGGTTCAATCGAGGAGTTCGACCTGATGATATTGCAGCAGGTCCAATGCCTCCATACGCGCACGCAGGTCCTCGGACAGCACGCTGACCCGGTCGTAGAAGCCCGATAGCAGTTCCAGCAGGTCCTGTTCGCTGGGATTCTCCAGCGCCGCCGCCTCGGGTGCCACATAGGGCAGGATGTCGTAATTGCCGGTGCGCAGGTTGTAAGAGCTGTCGCGCATCTTGTTCAGGGTCCGGTTCACCCAAAGCTCGCGGTTCTCGCAATGCATATGCGCGATCCAGGCGTTGTCCATCTCGAAGATCGCGTTTTCGATCTCGGGCGACGGGGGGCGGGGAAAGTGGATGCCATGGCCCCAGCCCTCCAGCCCCGCGCGCAGGATCGACTTGCCCTGGTAATGTCCGAACAACCCGTTGCGAAAAACCTGGAGGTCTTCGCCATAGACATGCAGCCGGGCGCGGAATTTCAGATGACGGACCGAGCGGCGAAAGGGCATCGGCCCGTCATGTTCCTCGGGCGGGGTCATCGGTTCCAGCGTGCCCAGATGTGCAGTCTGGTGGCAGGGCGGGACCGCAGCCAGTAGCGTGCCAAGCGGCCCCCCCCGCGTCACCATCAACTCGTCGGCATCGAAATGGGCCTGCCAGTCGGTGAGGCAGCGGTCATAGGCGACGCGACCGTTGAGCAATTGCCGCCGCTCGACATAGGGCGGGCGCCGGCGGTTCAAGCCCTTCCAATAGTCGGGGCCGCAGCGCTGGGCAATTACTCCGGGCTGGTTGGCGAAGGTATCAAAGGCGGGATCGTCGGGATCGTCAAAGAAGAGATGCACATAACTGGCGCCCGCGCCCAGATTGTGATCGACAAACCGGCGCAGGATGTGAACGGGTTCCCTGACCATGGAGAAGACGCTCCAGGTCGCTTTCATGTTCTGCCTCAAAACTTGTTCTATTTTTCGACAAAGTCTCCACAAATCCTGCTGCATGTACAGCTTGCGGTTTTAGACCGGCGTCGGTGCCGTGCTCGGCGTTGAGATTTTGCAACGCCTGCCGGCAAGGGCGATGGGAGGGGGAGAGAAAATGAAAAGGCCCCCGGGCGGATGCGCCGGGGGCCTTTCTGGAGTCTCTGGCTCAGGCGCTTAGTGCGCGTGGCCCTTGTCCCAGTCTTCCTGCTTGGGCAGGGTCTCGAACGTATGTTCCGGCGGCGGGGTGGGCAGGGTCCACTCCAGCGTATCGGCATATTCGTTCCAGTAGTTGTTGCGGCTTTCGCGGGCGCCGCGGAACAGCGCATAGAACACGATGCCGAAGAACAGCAGGAACGAGGCGAACGAGATGAACGCGCCATAGGACGAGATCTTGTTCCAATAGGCAAAGGCTTCCGGATAGTCGATGTAGCGACGCGGCATGCCCTGACGGCCCAGGAAGTGCTGGGGGAAGAAGGTCAGGTTGGCGCCGATGAAGAACATCCAGAAGTGGATCTTGCCCCAGAACTCGGAATATTGGCGGCCCGTCATCTTGGCAAAGTAGAAATACATGCCGGCAAAGATGGCGAACACGGCCCCCAGGCTCATCACATAGTGGAAGTGGGCAACCACGTAATAGGTGTCGTGATAGGCCCGGTCGACCGAGGCCTGGCTGAGCACCACGCCGGTCACACCGCCGACGGTGAACAGGAACAGGAAGCCGAAGGCGAACAGCATCGGCGTCTTGAACTCGATCGAGCCGCCCCACATGGTGGCGATCCAGCTGAACACCTTCACACCGGTGGGCACCGCGATGACCATGGTGGCCAGCATGAAATAGGCCTGCTGGTTGAGGCTCATGCCGACGGTGTACATGTGGTGCGCCCAGACGACAAAACCCAGAACACCGATCGCGATGATCGCCCAGACCATCGGCAGATAGCCGAAGACGGGCTTGCGCGCGAAGGTGGCGATCACGTGGCTGATGATGCCGAAGCCGGGCAGGATCACGATGTACACTTCCGGGTGGCCGAAGAACCACAGGATGTGCTGGTACAGGATCGGGTCGCCGCCACCTGCCGGATCAAAGAAGGTGAAGCCGAAGTTGCGGTCCATCAGCAGCATGGTGATGGCGCCGGCCAGAACCGGCAGCGACAGCAGGATCAGCCACGAGGTCACGAAGATCGACCACGAGAACAGCGGCACCTTGAAGAGCGTCATGCCCGGGGCGCGCATGTTCAGGAAGGTGGTGATCATGTTGATCGCACCCAGGATCGAGGAGGCGCCCGACAGGTGCACGGCGAAAATCGCCAGATCCATCGACATGCCGCCTTCGGTGGTCGACAGCGGCGGGTACAGAACCCAGCCCACGCCCGAGCCCAGCTGGTCGTTGCCACCCGGCGTCAGCATCGAGGCCACACCCAGCGAGGTACCGGCGACATAGAGCCAGAAGCTGAGGTTGTTCATACGCGGGAACGCCATGTCCGGCGCACCGATCTGCAGCGGCATGAAGAAGTTGCCGAAACCGCCGAACAGGGCCGGAATGACGACAAAGAACATCATCAGGACGCCGTGATAGGTGATCATCACGTTCCACAGATGGCCGTTCGGCGTGCAGGGATCGGCCATGAAGCCTTCCAGACACATGTACTGAACGCCCGGCTCCATCAGTTCGAGCCGCATGTAGACGGTCATCAGCACCGAGATCAGACCGGCCAGCGCCGAAAAGATCAGGTACAGGATCCCGATATCCTTGTGGTTGGTCGACATGAACCAGCGGGTAAAGAAGCCGCGATTGTCCTCATGCCCGTGACCATGAATGGCTGCGTCTGCCATTTAGGTGCCTCCTTGCAGATTTCTACGCACAGCCGAAACGCTCCGGGCCGCGCGGATTCCTTGCGGTTTTAGAATGTGAGGCAGGCCGCATCAATGGCGGAGTTTGATCTGGATCAAGATAAATGGCCGCACCCCTCTTGAACCGGGGCGGCAAAAACCGAGGATGCGGCTCAGGCAGGCACCTGCTCGTGGCAGATTTGCTGCGCTTCGTCAGGCAGAAGCGGCGCCTTCAGAAGGTTGCAGAAGCCGCTGGAACCGGTGGCTCGGTAATGGGTGCAGCTCTGGCAAACCCCAAAGGACCGCCCCTGGTTGGCCACCAGCATGGCCGACAAGACGGCGCTCAACCGGTGTCGCAACACCGACGTGTCATCCTTGTCGAGCCTTTCGATGGCACGGGTCAGCGCAGTGTCCCGGCCCGCTGCCTCTTGCCCCTTGGGGGTCGGGGTGTAGCTGATCGAACGCTTGTCGGCCTCGGACCGGCTCTCCTCCAGATACCCCTTGCGCAGCAAGACCTTGAGCGTTTGCGACATGGTACCCCGCGTGGTGCCCAGATAGGCGGCCACATGGGAGGGCGCGCGCGAGAAACGGTTGGCGCGCGACAGATAGTCCAGCGCGGCCAGTTGCACGGGGTTGAGGTCGTCCTCCCAGGTCTCGGCCGCATCAAGACGGGCGAGACGGGTGACAAGCGCGCGGATCTGCTCGGTCTCGGTCATGAGGTGTTTGTAGCGACTCGCTATGAGTATTGCAATGATGTGGGCCATATGATAGCGAATCGCTATTAAATATCATTCAGGAGACCGACATGCTCAGACGCTTGCTTCTTTTCGTTGTCTTGCCATTCGTCGCGGGTGCCGGCCTGGCCGGGGGCACTCATGCCGTCGAGAAGGAGGGGGCGGTGCTGTCTGCCGCCGATGCATCGCGGGTGGCCGCCTTTGACATCCTTGCGGCCCATGCCCATCGCGAGGGCCGTCTGGTGACCTTTCACATGACCACCAACGGCACCGCCGGTGCCGAGCTGCCCGAACCCGTCGGAACGCTGGGCGCGGCGCCGGTGCTGTCCTATGTCTGGCCCACCTCGCTGGACCCCGCGACGGTCGGGTTCGAGGGCGGCACCGGCATTCTGGCGCTGGCCGCCACCAGCCACCCGGATTTTGACGACACGCCGCTGTTTGACGAGGATGGCGACGGCGACCCGGCCAATGACGGAACGCTTTGGCACAGCCACTGGGTGGTGCTGACCCCGACGGAGGCCTGCGGAGCCGGGGCGCTTGGTGTGCGCGACATCCCCGAGGGTGCGACACCGGCGATGCCGCTGACCTGGCCCGGCCTGCCGATATATATCGACAGTCCCGGATATACGCCGCGCTTTGACGGGTCCGAGGTCACGCTGACCGTGCCCTTTGCCGATGCCGATGCCGATGCCGATGCGGTTGCGGGCGCGGCCTATGACGGGGTGACCGCCGCTTTGCGGGTGAACGCAAACATCCATGCGCCGCTGCTATGCGTGACCGATGTGTTCGACATCGCCTCGGGCGATCTGAGCCTGCCGGGCCGGATCGAGTGACACGGCGCGGGGCCACGTCGCCGTGGCTCCGCATCCCCGGACAGAAGACTGTACCGCGCCTTGACCCCGCCCTGCGGCTCGCTCACAACTCTTGCGACGTACAGAACAGGACGGATGACCATGGCCTATGATCCCGACAATATCTTTGCCAAGATCCTCAGGGGCGAGATCCCCTCGACCCGGGTCTATGAGGATGACGACACGCTTGCCTTCATGGATATCATGCCGCGTGCCGACGGGCATCTGCTGGTGATCCCCAAGACACCCTGCCGCAACCTGCTGGATGCCAGCCCCGCGCAACTGGCCGCGGTGATGGCGACGGTGCAAAAGCTGGGCCATGCGGTGATGGCGGCCTTTGGCGCCGAGGGTGTGACCATCCAGCAGTTCAACGAAGCGGCGGGCGGGCAAGAGGTGTTCCACCTGCATTTCCATGTCCTGCCGCGTCACGAAGGGGTGCGCCTGCGCCCGCCGGGCCAGATGGGCGACATGGCGGCAATTGCCGAACAGGCCGAAAAGATTCGCGCCGCCTTGGGCTGAAAAGACGGATCGCCTCTTGAACCTACAGTCGCTGTAGCAATTAGGTGGGAAAGCGAACCGGAATCAGGAACGCTTTCTCATGCCACATGACCATGAGGCCGCATCGGCCCATTCCCACAGCCACGGGCACCACCACCATCATATCGACCCATCCGCCGGTGATGCGCGCATCACCTGGGCCATCGCGGTCAACATGCTGCTCACCCTTGCGCAGGTGGTGGGTGGGATCCTGTCGGGCTCGCTGGCGCTGATCGCCGATGCGCTGCACAATTTCTCGGACGCGGTGGCGCTGATCATCGCCTTTGGCGCCCGCCGCATCGCCCGTCGCCCCGCAGATGCGCGGATGAGCTATGGCTATGGTCGGGCCGAGGTGATCGCGGCACTGATCAACTATACCACCCTGATCGTGCTGGCGCTTTACCTTGTCTACGAGGGGATCATGCGCTTTCTCGACCCGCAGCCCATAGACGGCTGGCTGGTGGTCTGGATTGCCGTGCTGGCGCTGGTCATCGATCTGGTGACGGCGGCGCTGACCTGGTCGATGGCCAAGTCCTCGATGAATATCCGCGCGGCCTTTCTGCACAATCTGGCCGATGCGCTGGGCTCGGTTGCGGTGATCGTGGCAGGCAGCGCGGTGATCTGGTTCGGCTGGACCTGGGTCGACCCGCTGGTGACGCTGATGATCGCGGCCTACATCATGTGGCATGTCCGGGCCGAGATCGGCGCCGCGATCGGGGTGTTGATGCTGGGTACGCCTCCGGGCCACGACCCTGAGGCGGTGGCGCGCGAGATCGAGACCGTTGAGGGCGTGCAATCGCTGCATCACCTGCATCTGTGGAGCCTGCAAGAGAATACCGCCGCGCTCAGCGCGCATCTGGTGATTGCACCCGGCGCCTGGGACCAGGCCGATGCAATCAAGACGCGTGTCAAGGCCTTGCTGGAGGAACGGCACGACATCGCCCATGTCACGCTCGAGATGGAATGCGCCGCTCATGCCTGTTCGCACCCGCAGCGGATCGGCAGCGCCTGACGCGCCCCGGAAAAGAAATTGCCGTCCCGCTTGGGGCGGAACGGCAGAAGCGGTACAATGGGCGCAGATACCGTCATGGGGACAGGCGACGACGCCGGACTTGATCAAAACACCACTCACTCACTGAACGGTAAGACCTGTCTGCCACGAAGATTTTTTCGTCACATGACCCATTTGGGTTATTTTTCGCGGTTGCAGAAGAATTTCGTTTTTTCTCCCTGACCCGTTCGGGTGATTGTCAGCAGTCAAGGTTGTACTAGCTGTATAGTAGGTCAGGGGAGAAGCGCGATCCGGGACGAGTCCACATACCACACGCCGCCAAGCCGCGAGCAGGTCATAACGGCGATTTACGAGACGGTGCTGCGGCCCGACCTCTACGAAGACGTCATGGAGATCTGGGAATCGCATATAAGCGGGATGACCCGCGATGCCGAGCTGGCCGCCGATAGTTTCACAGCTGGGGCGACCGGGGTCGCGGTAGATGCCGAGCTGCAACAGCATTTCCAGCGCGCACATGTCATTCTGGAGCAATTGGGCAGAAAGGCGCCGCAATCCGAGATGGAGCGTCGGGTCGAGGGGGCGCCGGGCCATATCATTTTGGCCGGCCCCGATCGCAAGATTCGCGCGGCCAGTGTCCAGGCGCGCGTGTTGCTGGGCGGGGCTTCGGATCTGACGCAGCTTGCGGCGCATCTTGCCTCGAGCGGCGAACAGATGCTGGATCGTATGGTCCTGGCCGCACGGTCGGGCGATATCAGGATCCCGCCGGTGGTGCTGACCACGGATCTGCGCCCGCGACACCTGATCGCGCGGGTGATCAGCAGCCCCGAGGGGAACGGCCAGGTGATGATCGAGGGGCTCGATTATCAATGGACGCCGGCTGCCGAACGGGTGCTGGTGGTTTCGTTCGGACTTTCACCCGCCGAGATCGAGATCGTGCGCAACCTGATGGAAGGGCGCAGCCTGCGCGAGATTGCGCAGATATCCGGGCGGTCTGAACATACGGTCCGCAATCAGGCGAAATCGGTTCTGGCCAAGACGGGCGCGCCGGGACAGGTGGATCTGATCCGGCTGGTCGCCTTCCTGATTGATCGCGGCAACCAGTTGCGGCTGGGTGGGCATCCCGGCGCAGTCGATCTGAACGACGATGTGCTCGACATGGGCACCGGTTACAGGATGCAACTCTATCAATGCGGCGATCCGGGCGGGCGGCCGGTCCTCTACCTGCACGGCATGCTCGATGGGATGGCGCCGCTGGAATACCTCAAGCACGACTTTGCCCGGCGCGGATTGCGGGTGCTGGCGCCGGTGCGACCGGGCTATGGCCTGTCCGATCCGGTCAAGGGGGTCGAGGCCGGGCTGCGCGCCATGTCCGACCATGCACTGGAGTTGATCGACCGTCTTGCGCTGGGGCGGGTGGCGATCCTGGGACACATGGCCGGGGCTGTGACGGGATATGTTCTGCGCGCGGGCGGCGATCCGCGCCTGGCGGGCATGGTCGCGGTTGCCGCCAGCGGCCCGCTGTTGCGGAGGGCACAGCTCAGCGGCATGGCGCGCCGGCAGCGGATGATGGCGATGACCGCAAGATGGACCCCCGCCCTGTTGCCGTTTTTCGTGCGCGCCGGGATTGCCCTGATCGACAGCGAAGAGGTGCAGCGGTTCATGGACGCGCTCTATCCCCCTGGCAGTCACGAACGCCAGGTTGTCGACCGGCTCGACCTTGCGGCGCTGATGCATGCGGGATACCGGTTCGCGGCGCAGTCAGGCACCGCCGGGTTCGAGGCCGACGCGCTGACGATGGTATCCCCCTGGCAGCGCCTGAGCGACGGCGGCACCTGCCCGGTGATGCATCTGCACGGGGCGCTTGATCCCGTGGTGCCGGTGGACGAGACGGCCCGTTTCGCCGCCAGCATTCCGGGCGCCAGTTTCCACCGGTTCGAGGAGGTGGGGCAGTTCCTGATTTATGAACGCCCCGATGCGGTACTGGATGCGATCGAGGCGATACTGCCCCCGCGCTGAACCGCTCAATCGGTACCGAACACCTGTTCGAAGCTTTGACGCAGGGCCACGTCCACGTCGCCCATGGTCACCGGCAAGCCCAGATCGACCAGCGAAGTCACGCCATATTCGGTGATGCCACAGGGCACGATGCCCGAAAAATGGCTCAGATCAGGTTCCACGTTGATCGAGATACCGTGAAAGCTGACCCATTTGCGCAGGCGGATGCCGATGGCGGCGATCTTGTCCTCGGCGGGCTGACCACTGAGCGTCAGCGGCTTGTCCTCGCGCTTGACCCAGACGCCGACGCGGCCCTCGCGGATTTCACCGCGAATGTTGAACTCGGCCAATGCGGCGATCACCCATTCCTCGAGTTGCTGGACAAAGCGGCGCACGTCATGGCCGCGCTTGCCCACATCGAGCATGACATAGACCACCCTTTGTCCGGGTCCGTGATAGGTATATTGCCCGCCCCGCTTGCTGTCATAGACCGGGAACCGGTCCGGATCGGTCAGGTCTTCGCGCCGGGCCGAGGTACCAGCGGTGTAAAGCGGTGGGTGTTCCAACAGCCAGACGCATTCTTCGGCCTCGCCCGCCGCAATCGCGGCGGCGCGCGCCTCCATAAAGGCCACGGCCTCGTCGTAATCGGTCAGCCCGTCGGTGATCTTCCATTCCATGGCGCTGTCATATCGCGCGGACCCGGGCAGGGGAAGGGGGCAGGGGAAGGGGCGCCGTCAGGCCGCCTCGGCCAGGCACCGCTCTATCACCTGCGCATAGGTTTCGGCGCCCTGGGCGCCGGTCAGCAGGTATTTGCCGCCGAACACCATCGAGGGGACGCCGGAAATGCCATGCTGCGCCCAGAAGCTCTGCTTTTCGCGCACCGGTGCCTGATGTGCGCCCGAAGTCAGCGCCGTTTGCGCGGCCTCCCTGTCCAGCCCAGCCGCCTCTACCGCGTCAAGCAGGACATCAGGGTCCGACACGTCCCGGCCTTGGGTGAAATAGGACGCGAACAGCACCAGTTTCAGCGGATGCTGGCGGCCCTGACCCTCGGCCCAGTCCAGCAGTTGATGCGCCGCAAAGGTGTTCACGATGCGGCTTTCATCGGTGAAGTTGAACGTGAACCCCAACTCGGCCCCGATCGCGGTCAGCCGGGCGCGCGCCTCGGCGCTCTGCTCTGGCGTCGAGCCGTATTTCTCCATGATATGTTCGCGCAGGTTCTGGCCCTCGGGCCCCATCTGCGGGTTCAGTTCGAACGGATGCCAGCGCAGCCGCGCCAGTACACCGGTTGTCGCAAGCGCCTGATCCAGCTGCCGAAACCCGACGATGCACCAGGGGCAGACCACGTCCGAGACGATGTCGATCTGAAGTTCGGGGCGAGGGGACTGACCGGTCATCTGCGGGCTCCTGAGTCTGAGGCGTATCGTGCCATCCGCTAGCACATAGGGCGTCGTTCAAGAAATCAAAGTCATGTGTTTTTGTCTCTTCACATCCCGACAACCCTCGTCTATACGCCGCTCTACCAAGTCACTGGCAGTGCGGTCGTGGCGGAATTGGTAGACGCGCAGCGTTGAGGTCGCTGTGGGGTAACACCCGTGGAAGTTCGAGTCTTCTCGACCGCACCAATCTCAAATCCGGTATCTGTGTCTTTTGTGGCGGCGCCCAACCCGTGCGAACGCCGCCTGTCGCGTTTCAGACCGGCAGGCGGGCGCCGACGCCCATGCGATTCCACAGGTTGATCATCCCGATCGAGGCGGTGAGTGCGGCGACTTCCTGTTCAGACAGTTCTGCGCGCACAGCGGCATAATCCGAAACCTCGGAGCCTTCAAGCCGGGTCAGCGTTTCGGCCTAGGCCAGCGCGGCGCGGTCTCGGGCGGTAAAGACACTTGTTTCGGGCCAGACCGCGATCAGATGCAGCAGGGTGTCGGGCAGTCCGTCCTGCTGCGCTTCTTTCACATGCATGTTGACGCAATAGGCGCAGCCATTGATCTGCGACACCCTGATCTTGGTCAGATGGACCAGGCGGCTGTCGGAATTGGCCTGAGAGATCGTGTCGTTGAGCGCCAGCATCGCGTCAAAGACCTGAGGTGTTTGTCTGGTGAAGTTGAAGCGCATTGTTACGTGTCCTTTCATGCGGGTGTTGCAGTCGAATCATAGATAGTTTATATCCATGAATAGCCGATGCAAGCGGGATCGGCGAAACCAGCGCGGGGGGAAGGCATGCGGCGATTGGGGGATGGGGTCGAGGCGGCGCTGCACTGTGCTGCGGTTCTGGCAGAGCTTCCAGAGGGCAAGGTTCTGTCCGGGCGTGATCTCGCCACCCTGCACGGCCTGTCGGAAAGCTATCTGCTCAAGCATATGCGCGCGCTGACAGCCGCCGGTGTGGCCGAGGCGGTGCCGGGACCGCGTGGCGGGTTCCGCCTTGCCCGCGCGCCGGAGCAGGTCTCGCTGCTCGATGTGGTCGAGGCGGTGGATGGTCCCGGTCCGGCTTTTGTCTGTCGCGAGATTCGGCGCAAGGGCGAGGTGACCAGCAATGACCCCTGCGCCTATCGCAAGGATTGTTTCATAAAGCGGCGGATGTTGGTCGCTGAACAGGCGTGGCGTGCCTCGTTGCGGGGCCAGTCGCTGGCGGATCTGATGGCGGATGCCCGCGCCGAGATCGGGCCCGAGAACATGCGCGCGGTCGGCGGGTTTATCGAGGAAAAACAGCGCTGAGGCGACGGGCCAATCGGGTTTCGGACGTGATCCGGGCGCGCATTCTCCCGGACCCCGCAAGTCTGACTGTCATGCCTGCGGTTGGGGAGGGACAGCAGGGGACCAGAGACGGGCCGCAGCCAGGCATCCCGCGGCACCGATCAGCGCAAGCACGGTCAGGGCGGTCTGAGGTGTCGTGACCGTGGCCAGCCAGCCCGCCAGCGGATAGGCCAGCAGCCAGCAGGCATGGGACAGCGAGAACTGCGCCGCAAACAGCGCGGGCAGGTCCTCGGGTCCCGCCGAGCGGCGCAACAGGCGGCCCGACGGTGTCAGCGCCGAGGCAAAGCCGATGCCGTTGAGGAACCAGGCCAGCAGCAGCGGGCCCGATGTCAGACCGAGAAGCGCCACCCAGAGCGCCAGACCCAGCCCGGTCACTGCCATCGCGACGCCTCCGGCAAGCATGACGAGCCGGTCGCTGAAACGGTCCAGCAGCCGGGGCAGGGCCAGCGCCGCCAGCATAGAGCCGGCGCCAAAGGCCCCCAGCGCCAGCGCCACCATCCGGTCCGACCCGTCCAACTCGCTCTTGACCAGAACCACCGTGTTGACCAGCACCATCGCACCGGGCATCGCCACGGCAAGGTTCAGCGCCAGCAGCCCGCGCAGCCGTGGGGTGGCGAGGTAGAGACGCAGACCCCGCAGGCTGCGCGTTGCCAGCCCGCCGGTGCGGCTGGCGCCGGGCCGGGGCAGGGCAACCGATACCACCAGCAGTGCCGAACCGACAAAACCCAGCGCGGTGCCCAGAAACAGCGCGTTGAAACTGACCAGCCCCAGCAACAGCGCCGCCAAGGCGGGGCTGACCAGGCTCTCCAGATCATAGGTCAGGCGGCTCAGCGACAGCGCCTTGGTATAGTCCTCTTCGTCAGGCAGCAGGGTTGGGATGGTGGCCTGAAAGGCCGGGGTAAACCCGGCCGAGGCCGCCTGTAGCACGAAGATCAGCACGTAAACCTGCCAGATTTCGGTGACCAGCGGCAGACAGGCCGCCGCTACCGCGCGCACCAAGTCGAGCGCCACCAGCACCCGGCGCCGGTCCATGGCTTCGGTCAGCGCGGCGGCGAGCGGCGACAGAAAGACATAGGCCAGCATCTTTATGGTGAGCGCGATGCCCAGCACCATACCCGCGCGCGGTCCGGCCAGATCATAGGCCAAGAGCCCCAGCGCGACGGTGGCCAGGCCGGTCCCGGTCAGCGCCACCACCTGCGCAGCAAAGAAGTGCCGATAGGCGCGGTGGCGCAGCACGTTGAACATGGACTGCGCTCCTCTCTCAGCCGGTCGGGGTCACTCAGCGGGGGTCGGGACGTCGGGGCTGCCCTTGATCCGCTCGCGCGCGCCCTGCATCACCGCATAGAGCACCGGCACCAGCACCACGCCGATCACCGTGGCCGCCAGCATGCCGCCGAACACGGCAACGCCGATCGCCTTCTGACTGGCGGCGCCGGCGCCATTGGCGGCCAGCAGCGGCACCACGCCCAAGAGGAAGGACAGTGCCGTCATCATGACTGCGCGGAACCGCTGATGCGCGGCCTCGGCAGCGGCCTCACGGATGCTCAATCCCTTGGCGCGCTGCTCCATCGCGAATTCCACGATCAGGATCCCGTTCTTGGACGCCATGCCCACCAGCATGATCATGCCGATCTGGGTATAGAGGTTGATGTCCGAACCGACCACGGCAACCGCCGCCACCGCCCCGAACAGCGCCACGATCACCGAGAGCAGGATCGAGACCGGCATCGACCAGCTTTCATACTGGCCCACCAGGAACAGATAGGCGAACAGCACCGCCAGCCCCAGGATCACCGCGACCAGCCCGCCCGAGCTCAGCTGTTGCTGGGCACTGCCGGTCCATTCGAAGGCATAGCCGGGCGGTAGCGCACTCGCGGTCTCCTCGGTCATCACCGAAATCGCGTCGCCGGTGGACAGGCCCGGTGCGGGCACCGCCGTTACCGTGGCCGAGCGGAACAGATTGTGCCGTTTCAGCAGCACGGGCCCCAGCACGTTTTCCACGTCGATCAGCGTGCCCAGTGGCACCATCTGGCCCTGTTGCGAGCGCACATAGAGGTTGCCGATATCCTCGACCTTGTCGCGATAGCTGCCCTCGGCCTGGATCATCACCCGGTAGACGCGGCCAAACAGGTTGAAGTCGTTGATGTAATACGACCCCAGATGCGCCTGCATGGTCTGGAACACCTCGGCCACCGACACTTGCAGCGTCTTGGCCTTTTCCCGGTCCAGATCGACGAACAGCTGCGGCACGTTGGCCCGGAAGGTGGTATAGCTCTGCGCGATCTCGGGCCGCTGGTTGGCGGCATAGACCAGCGAGCCCACCGCCGCGGCCAGATCCTGGGCCGAGCCGCCGCCGGTCTGCTGCACCTCCATCTCGACGCCCGCCGACATGCCCAGACCCTGGATCGGGGGCGGGTTGAAGGCCACGATCGAGGCCGCGCTTTCACCATAGGCGATGTTCAGGATCTTTTTCAGGATGGCATCGGCGCTCAGCTCCGGCTCTTGCCGTTCCTCCCAGTTGGTCAGGTTGACGATGATCATCGCGCCGTTGGGCGTCAGCCCGTTCAGCATCGAGAACCCGTTCACCAGAACCGTGTTGGCCACGCCGTCAAGCTGCTGCAGCTTGTCGTTCAGCCGCGCGGTGACCGTCTCGGTCCGGCCCAGCGTGGCCGCGTCGGGCAGTTGCACGTCGACAAACAGGTATCCGTTATCCTCCAGCGGCAGGAACCCTTTGGAGGTGTTGGAGAAGATTCCGCCAGCCCCGGCGCCAATCGCCGCCACGATAGCCAGCGAGATCACCGGCAGGATCAACAGCTTGCGCACCAGCGCCACATAACCGTCGCGCACCCCGCCGATGCCGCGCTCGAACAGGGCAAGGGCCCCCTTGGGCGGACCCGAGCGCGCCCGCAGCACCAGACCGCAGAGCGCCGGCGACAGGGTCAGCGCGTTGATCGAGGAAATCGCGACCGCGACCGAGATGGTGACGGCAAATTGCGAATAGAGTCGCCCGGTGATGCCGGGCATGAAGGTGACCGGCACGAACACCGCCAGCAGCACCAGCGTGGTCGCGATCACCGGCCCGGTGATCTGGCCCATCGCCTTGCGGGTGGCCTCGGGCGGGCTCAGCCCCTCTTCGGCGATGATGCGTTCGACGTTCTCAACCACCACGATGGCATCATCCACCACGATGCCGATGGCCAGCACCAGCGCAAACAGCGAGATCGTGTTTAGCGACATGCCGAATGCCAGCAGAAAGGCGAAGGTGCCGATCAGCGAAACCGGGATTGCCACCGCCGGGATCAGCGTGGCCCGCCAGTTTCCCAGGAACACAAAGACCACCGAGACCACCAGCACAAAGGTCAGCATCAGGGTCGTCACCACGTCATTCAGTGACTGTTCCACAAAATCGGTGGTGTTGAAGGGAATCTCGTATTCCACATCCTCGGGAAAGCCGCGCGACAGCCGTTCCAACTCGGCGGTGACCCGTTCGGAGACCGCCAGCGCATTGGCGCCCGGCGCCTGGTAGATGCCCAGCACGGTGGCCGGCTTGCCCTGGAAATAGCCCGAAGCGCTGTAAAACTGCGCCCCCAGCTCGACCCGGGCGATATCGCGCACCCGCACGACGGCGCCGGCCTCGCCGGTGCGGATCACGATATTCTCGAACTCGTCAACCGTGCTCAGCCGGCCCTTGGACTTGATCGTGTACTGGAATGTCTGTCCCTCGGGCGCGGGGGGCGCACCGATCTGGCCCGCCGAAACCTCAAGGTTCTGCTCGCGCACCGCCGCGATCAGGTCACCGGGCGTGATCGACAGGGCCGCCATCTTGTCGGGGTCCATCCACATCCGCATGGCATATTGCAGGTCGGTCAGCACGTCGGCCTTGCCGACACCCTGTACCCGCGCCAGCGCGTCCTTGAGGTTGATCGAGGCATAGTTGGACAGGAACACGCTGTCATAGGTGTCGTTGGGCGAGGTGAGCGTGACCACCATCAGCATGTTGGTCGAGGATTTCTGTGTCACCACGCCGGAATTGGTCACCTCGGTCGGCAACGAGGACAGCGCCTGCGCCACCCGGTTCTGCACGTTGACCGAGGCAATGTCGGGATCGGTGCCCACCTCGAAGGTAACGCTCAGCGAATAGGACCCGTTATCGGCCGAGGTCGACGTCATGTAGAGCATGTCGTCGACGCCGTTCACCTGCGCCTCGATCGGGGCGGCGACGGCGTTTTCCACCGTTTCGGCATTGGCGCCGGTATAGTTGGCCGAAACGCTGACCACCGGCGGCGTGATATCGGGGAACTGCGCAACCGGCAGGACCAGATAGCCGATCCCGCCCAGAATGGTCAGGACCAGCGAAATGACAAAGGCCAGCTTTGGCCGGCTGATGAAGAGGGCCGAGAACATGGGTTACTCTCCCGGCTGTTCTGCGGCGACGACCGCATCGACGGCAACGCCGGGGCGCACCCGTTGCAGGCCCTCCACGATCACGCTTTCGCCCTCGCGCAGGCCATCGAGCACGATGGCCGCAGTGCCTTCGGTGTCGCCCAGCGTCACATAGCGCTGTTCGACCATCTGCTTGTCATTGACCACCAGCACGAAATCGCCGCGCTGATCGCGTTGCAGCGCCGCCTGCGGAATCAGCACCCGCAACGTCGGCTCCAGCGCCGAGATGCGCACATGGACAAAGGCGCCATCCACGATCAGCCTCTGGGTATTTGCGAACTCGGCCCGCATCACGATTGCGCCGGTCAACGGATCGACCTGGTTGTCGACAAAGACCAGTCGCCCGACCTCGTCCAGCGGTTTGCCATTGGGCAGGGTGACGTGAACGTCGGGGCTGCGCTGGTTCTCGGCCAGCGTCTCGGCTGTTTCACCAAGCTGTTGCAGCACGTCGATCATCCGCTTTTCGTTGAGCGCAAAGGTGACATGGATCGGCGTCTCGCGCACCAGCGTGACGAGTGGCGGGTTGGTCGGACCCACCACATCGCCGACCGAGGTTGCGACCCGACCCAGCCGCCCGGCAAACGGTGCTTCGATCTGGGTATAGCTCAAATCAAGCTCGGCCTGACGGATCGCCGCCTGTGCCGATTTCACCGCCGCTTCGGCCACCAGTTCGTTGGCGCGGGCAATGTCCACTTCCGAGGCCGGAGTGGCCTCGCGGCGCAACAGCTCTTCCTTGCGGGCGAGTTCCACGCCCGCCAGTTCCAGATTGGCCTCGGCCTTGTCCAGATCGGCGCGCCGCGCCTCGAGCACCGCCTGATAGAGATCGGGTTCGATCCGGAACAGCAGATCGCCCTCGGCCACCGTGCTGCCATCCTCGACCAGTTGTTCGTCCAGGAACCCGCTGACGCGGGCCACGATGTCGACCTTGTCGATGGCATCGCCCCGACCGATGAACACCGCCTCTTCGGTAATCTCCTGGGTGTAGGCAGCAGCAACTGACACCTTGGGCGCTTCTTGCGCGTCCATCGGCAGGGCGGTCAGTCCGACCGCAAGGCCGGTCAGGGTGGCGGGCACCCAGCGCATACGCATCAGGAGTGAAGGGGAGCGGGTCTGCATGGAAAACCTCTTTCGTCTGGTACGGTGCGCTCTCGATAATCGGAACGGCCAGGGCCGAGTCGGAATGATATACCCTCGACAATGCAGGCTTCGTCCATTTTTCTCAAGCAATCCCTCAACTTCCGGTAAGTGTCACGGTGTAGCGCTTGCCCCTTCGGCGCGCGTTTCTATGCTGACGGGGCAACACGGGAACAGCGGTTTACATGGGTCAGTACACGGCGGGGCGGCATTTCGTCTTTTTCCTCGACGAGGGGTTCACGATGCAGGCGTTCTCGTCGGCGGTCGAGGTGTTGCGCCTGCTTGACCGGGTGCGACCCGGCACCGGCTATCGTTACAATGCCGTCAGCCTCTCGGGCGGGCCGGTTGCGGCCTCGAACGGGTTTCGGCTGATCCCCGATCTGGGGGTTGAGGCGATTCCACCCCGCGCGGTAATCGTGGTCGTTGCCGGGGTCCGGGCCGGGCACAGCGCAGAACCGGCGCTGGCCGCGCGGCTGCGCGGCTGGGCGCGGCGGGGGCATCCGGTCTGGGGCATCTCCTCGGGCGTGGTGCGGTTGGCACAGGCGGGGCTGCTCGACGGTCGCCGGGTGGCCGCGCATTGGGAGGACGTCGCCTATCTGCGCGACAGCCACCCCCGGATTCAGGTCACCGCCTCGCTTTTCGTAAGTGATGGTGACGTGATGACCTGTGCGGGTGGCGGGGCGGCGAGCGACATGATGCTGAGCGTTCTGCGCCGCGACCTGGGTGGCGAGATAGCCGACGAGATCGCCGCCCGGTTGGTGATCGACGCGGTACGCGGTGGCGGCACCCGTCAGCGTCGGGCATTGGACATGCGGTTCGAGACCCGCAACCGGGTCGCCTTTGCCGCGCTGCGCCTGATGCGTGCCAACCTGCTGCCGCCCTTGCCGATCGCCGCCATCGCCCGCGCGCAGGGCGTATCCGCGCGTCAGCTGGAGCGCGTCTTTGCCCGCGAATTCGGCAAGACTCCCAGCGCGCTCTACCTGGAATTACGGTTTCAGGATGCCCGCGCCGAGGTGCGCGACAGTCGCCGCAGCCTGACCGAGATCGCGCTGGATCACGGCTATAGCCCGGCGGGGTTTGCGCGCAGCTACCGGCGGCTGTTTGGCCTGTTGCCCTCTGAGGACCGGCAGAACGCCATGTCGGATTAGGTCACTTGATGTGTCGGATCAGGTCATCTTGAGACAGGCAAACCGCTCTATCCTGACACTCATGAGCCAAGGAGTTCCGATGACTGCCCCCCTGATCATGGTTGCGCCCAATGGCGCCCGGCGCGGCAAGGCTGATCATGCCCGCCTGCCGATCACGCTGGACGAGATGCTGACCGAGGCGCGCGCCTGCCGCGCCGCCGGTGCCGATGCGCTGCACCTGCATGTGCGCGACGCCGACGGGACCCATTCGCTGGATGCGGGCCGGTACCGAGAGGCGTTGGACGAACTGGCGCGCGTGCTGCCCGATATGCAGGTGCAGATCACAACCGAGGCTGCGGGTATCTACAGCCCGACCGAGCAATATACCTGCCTTGATGCGCTGCGTCCGGCCTGGGCCAGCGTCTCGCTGCGCGAGATCGCCCGCGACGCCGATCTGGCGCCGCGCCTCTATGCACTGGCAGCCGATCAGGGCATCCGCGTGCAACACATCGCCTATGACCGCGCCGATCTGGACCTGTTAGCGCAGAGCCGGGCGGCGGGCATCATCCGCCCCGAGCAGGACGAGGTGATCTGTGTGCTGGGTGCCTATGCGCCACCGCGCGCGGGTCATCCCGAGGAACTGGCCTCGCTGGCCCCGGCACTTGTCGGCCTGCGGCTGGGCCTCTGCGCCTTTGGCGCGCAGGAACAGGCCTGTCTGCTGGAAGGCGCCCGTGCGGGTGCCGAGATCCTGCGCGTCGGCTTTGAAAACAACCTGCAGTCGCCCGATGGCACCCCCTGGCCCGACAATGCCGCCGCGGTGGCATCGCTCCGGCAACATCTGGAAAGGAAAGCGGCATGAGCCATGTCTTCCCCCGTCACTGTCACGCGCAACTGCCCACCGCCGTGGGCGGCGATGGTTGTTACCTCATAGACAGCACCGGCAAGTGCTATTTCGACGCCTCGGGCGGCGCGGCGGTGTCCTGCCTTGGCCATTCCAACGACCGCGTGAAACAGGCGATCAAGGATCAGGTGGACCGGCTGGCCTTTGCCCATACCGGGTTCTTCACCTCGGACCCGGCCGAGGATCTGGCCGATCTCCTGATCGCCAATGCGCCCGAGGGGATCGAGAGGGTCTATTTCGTCTCGGGCGGGTCCGAGGCAGTCGAGGCCGCGATCAAGCTGGCGCGGCAGTACTATCTGGAAGTGGGTCAGCCCGAACGGCGTCACCTGATCGCGCGGCGGCAGAGCTATCACGGCAACACGCTGGGGGCGCTGGCGGCGGGAGGCAATGCGTGGCGGCGGGCGCAATTCGATCCGCTGTTGATCGGGGTCAGCCATATCGCGCCCTGCTATGAATATGCCGAACGTGCCGAGGGCGAGAGCCTCGCCGACTATGGCCGCCGCGCGGCGGATGAGCTGGAGGCCGAGATCCTGCGGCTTGGCCCGGAAACGGTGATGGCGTTTATCGCCGAGCCGGTGGTGGGGGCCACATTGGGCGCGGTGCCAGCGGTCGAGGGCTATTTCGCCCGCATCCGCGAGATTTGCGACAAGTATGGTGTGCTTCTGATCCTGGACGAGGTGATGTGTGGTATGGGGCGCACCGGTCACCTCTTTGCCTGCACGGGCGAGGGGGTGCGGCCCGACATCGTCACCATCGCCAAAGGGCTGGGGGCGGGCTATCAGCCGGTGGGCGCGATGCTGTGCTCAGGTGCAATTTACGAGGCTATTGCGAACGGTTCGGGCTTCTTCCAGCACGGGCATACCTATATCGGCCACCCGGTCGCCACCGCTGCGGGTCTGGCGGTGGTGCGGGAGATGCTGGAACACGACCTGCCCGCGCGGGTGCAGTCGCTGGGCGGGGTGATGGAGGCGGCGTTGCGCGCGCGGTTCGACCAGCATCCGCATGTGGGGGATATTCGTGGACGGGGCTTGTTTTGGGGGGTGGAACTGGTGTCGGACCGGGGCGAAAAGACTCCATTCGATCCGGCCCTGGGTCTGGCTGGTAAAATCAAGAAGACCGCAGTTGCCAATGGCCTCATCTGCTATCCGATGCCGGGTACCCGCGACGGGCGCCATGGCGACCACGTTCTGCTGGCACCGCCGTTCGTCATGGATGCGACGGATGCCGAACTGATTGCCGACCGGTTGGCGGCGGCGATCGAACAGGTGTTGCCGTAGCCAATGCCAAAGGTAACAAAACATTGTCGCCGCTTCGGCGACAATCTCGGTGAGGAATGACAGCCAGTGGCAAGGAAGCTTTGGCTTTTGTCGCAAATTGCGCAAGACTGGACAAAAGCTGTGGGGAATTCGTGATGATCAAAACCGTTGCCAGCCTTGTTGTCCTTGGGCTTCTGACTGCCTGCAACAACCCGATCCGACCGCTACCGGCAGAGTTGGCGGACCGGAAACCGGCTTGCGCTTCGGGCGACTATTCAACTTGCTCGGACATCGGCCATGCGGTGCGGGATCAGAGCGGTGGGTCCGAAGCCTACCCGATCGCCCAGCCGCCCAAAACCTATGTGATCTCGCAGCCTATAATCGATTGAGCGGGCGCAGGAATTTAAGCAAATTCCTGCATTCAGCGCCTTGAAAAGGCGCTGAACCACGATTTGGGACAAATCGTGGAGACAAGGTTTCAGTGAAACCTTGTCCCGTGGTCAGCTTCGCACGCCGGCGAAACGCGTCTGCCAGCTCTCGCGATCCTCATCGCTGATCTTGGCGAACAGCACTTCGGGCACAGTGAAAGCGTGACCAGGTGCCAGCGCGTTCAGCGCGGCTGTGATATCCTCGGGCCAGCTGTCATCGCCAATCTGCATCGCCTCCAGCATCCGCGCCGAGGCGGCGGGGATAAAGGGCGCGCTGAGCACCGCATAGAGGCGGATCAGGTTGAGACCCAGCCGCACTTGCGCGGCCGCCTGCACCGGATCGGTCTTGAACAGGGTCCAGGGCGCCGCACTTTGCAGGTATTCGTTACCTGCGGCCCAGATCGCGCGCAGCTCCTGCGCCGACTTGCGGACCTCCATCGCCTCCATATGCCCCTCATAGGCGCGCACCCGCGTTGTCAGTTCCGCGATCAGCGCCTCTTCCTGCGGGCCGTATGCGCCACCCTCGGGCACCTCCTCGCTGAATTTCGAGCGGCAGAACTTGGTGATGCGGCTGACGAAATTGCCCAGCACATCGGCCAGGTCCTTGTTCACGCTGGCCTGGAAGTTTTCCCAGGTGAATTCGCTGTCGCTGTTTTCCGGCGCATGGGACAGGAGCCACCAGCGCCAATAGTCGGCAGGCAGGATCTCCAGCGCCTGATCCATGAACACGCCACGGCCCTGCGAGGTCGAGAACTGGCCGCCATCGTAATTCAGGTAGTTGAAGGATTTCAGGTGGTCGACCATCTTCCACGGCTCGCCCGAGCCGATCAGGGTGGCCGGAAAGCTCAGCGTGTGAAAGGGCACGTTGTCCTTGCCCATGAACTGCACATAGCGCACGTCATCCGCGCCCTTGTCGGTGCGCCACCAGCGTTCCCATTCCGCGTCGCTCTTGCCATGCGCCTCGGCCCATTCGCCAGCGCAAGCGATGTATTCGATGGGCGCGTCGAACCAGACATAGAAGACCTTGCCCTCCATCCCCGGCCAGTCCTGCTCGCCCTTCTTGACCGGGATGCCCCAGTCCAGATCGCGGGTGATGCCGCGATCCTGCAAGCCGTCACCGTCATGCAGCCATTTCTTGGCGATCGAGGTGGTCAGCACCGGCCAGTCGGTTTTCGAGTCGATCCAGGCGTCGAGCTGATCCTTGAGCGCCGATTGCCGCAGGTAGAGATGCTTGGTCTCGCGCACCTCCAGATCGGTGGACCCGGAAATGGCCGAGCGAGGCTCGATCAGGTCGGTGGGGTCCAGCTGCTTGGTGCAGTTCTCGCACTGGTCGCCGCGCGCCTTGTCGTAACCGCAATTGGGGCAGGTGCCCTCGATATAGCGGTCGGGCAGGAACCGGCCATCGGCATTGGAATAGACCTGCCGCTCGCTCACTTCGCGGATCAGGTCGTTCTCGGCCAGTTTGCCCGCGAAATGCTGGGTCAGCCTGTGGTTCTGCGGGCTGGACGAACGCCCGAAATGATCGAAGCTCAGGCCAAAGCGCCGGGCGATATCGGCCTGCACCTCGTGCATCTCGGCGCAATATTCGGCCACCGGCTTGCCCGCCTTGGCGGCGGCCAGTTCGGCGGGGGTGCCGTGCTCGTCGGTTGCGCAGAGGAACATCACCTCGTTGCCCCGGCCACGCTGATAGCGCGCATAGAGATCGGCGGGCAGCTGCGAGCCTACCAGATTGCCGAGGTGCTTGATCCCGTTGATATAAGGGATCGCCGAGGTGATCAGAATACGTGCCATTGTCCCACTTCCGCGAAAATCGTCTGCGGTTCCTTTAACCCAGCCGCGCAGGGGGAGAAATCCCCCTTTTCGCCCTTACCGTTCCTCGCGCTCTTCACGCGAACGTTTCTGGAGCCGACCGATCGTGAACGAGGTGCGCGGCGCAAACACGTAATTGGTGCGCGCCTCGGGCGTCGGGCGGGCCCGCATCCGGGTCAGGCCAAAGCCGATCAGGAAAAGATGGGCGATGGCGATCAGGGCGAACAGGGCGGGCGGGCCGAAGCCTTCGATCAGGGTCGAGGCAAGATAGGGTGCCGCGATGGCCCCCAGCGCGTACCAGAACATCAGCGCCGCCGACAGTTCGACCCGTTGTTCCGAGGTGGCGAAGTCGTTGGCATGCGCCGCCGAGATCGAGAAGATCGGGAACGAGGTAAAGCCGAACAGTCCCGCCGCCAGCATAACGCCCAAGGTGCCGGTACCGCCCGCCGCCGCAATCACGGCACAGGACCCCATCGCCGCGACAGAGATCCAGATCAGCACCCATCGGCGGTCGTATTTGTCGGCCAGCCAGCCGACTGGATATTGCGCCGCAACCCCGCCCAGCACAAAGGCGGCCAGGAAAAACGCGATCTGGTTGACCGCCAGACCCACTTCTTGCCCATAAAGCGGCCCCACCATGCGGAACGAGGCCGAGCTGACCGCCGACACGATCACCCCGGCCACCGCCAGCGGCGAACAGAACCAGGCCAGACCGGGGCGCAGGCGCGGGGCATCGGGGGTCTCGGGCTGGCTGGCCTTGGTCAGGGTCAGCGGCAACAGCGCGGCGCAACACAGCACCGCCAGCAGGTTGTACGAGACATAATGGGCCGGTGGCAGCACCGCGATGATCAGCTGCGCACAGAGCGAGGCGCCGGAATCCGCGATCCGGTAGGTGCCCATGGCGCGGCCGCGGATCTCGTTGGTCAGCTTGGCGTTCAGCCAGGCCTCGATCACCGTATAGCAGCCCGCGACACAGATACCTGACGCGATCCGCATCACCGCCCAGGCATAGGGATCCTCGGTCAGGGTATGGCCGATCAGGCCCATCGCCCCCAGCGCGGTGCAGGCGGCAAAGGCGCGCGAATGCCCGACCGACCCCATCAGGCGGGGCGCCCACCAACAGCCGATGAAGAAGCCAAAGAAATGCGCCGAGCCCAGCATACCGATCTGGGCCTTGGAAAACTCCAGCGTGATGCCCGAAATCGCATCCAGTGGGCCAACGCCACCGGTCGACAGCTGCAAAAGGATGACCGAGAGAAACAGGGCGGCAAAGGAAATGACTGTACGCATGGGATCGGGTGATATCCGGGCAGGGGACCTTGGTCCGTCGATTTACCGACGATTCGCCGTCGGATACGAGTGCAAATGCCCCTTCTGTTCCGGTTTCAGGCCGGAACCGCCTGACCGCGGGGCCGCGAGCGGAGCATGAGCCACAGGATGATCGCGATGTTCAGCCCGTTCCAGATGATGCCGTTGACGAAAGCCAGCGTGTAACTGCTGGTCAAGTCATAGATCCAGCCCGACATCCAGCCGCCCAGGGCCATGCCGAGGATGGTCATCATCATCACGAAACCCACGCGTGCGCCCGCCTCGCGCGGGGGCAGATATTCGCGCACCACCAGCGCATAGCTGGGTACGATGCCCCCCTGGGCCAGCCCGAACAGGGTGCTGACCACGTAGAGCGGCACCAGCCCGTCATAGGGCAGGAACAGGAACAATGCCGCGCATTGCAGGACCGAGCCCGCCAGCAGCGTCATCACCCCGCCAAGCCGGTCGGCGACCATGCCCGAGATCACCCGGCTGACCACACCACCCAAGAGCATCAGCGACAGCATCTCGGCCCCCACCGCCGGGCCGTATCCCAGCCCGACGCAATAGGCGACGATATGGACCTGGGGCATCGACATCGCCACGCAACAGCCGATGCCGGCAATGCCCAGCAGGTATTGCAGCGCGCGCGGGCTCAGCCCGGCGCTGCGCGCGTTCAGCTGCGCGGTGGCGGCGGCGGTGCCATGCGCCTCTTCGGGCAGACGGCGGCGCAGGACCAGAGACAGCGGGATCACAGCGACCAGCGTCACCACGGCAAGCGTCAGATAGACCGCCTGCCAGCCCCGTTCGGCCAACACATCGGCCAGCAGGGTGGGCCAGACCGCGCCCGACAGGTAATTGCCGCTGGCCACCAGCGCCACGGCGATGCCGCGCCGGCGCAGGAACCAGTGCGAAATATCGGCGATCAGCGGCCCGAAGCCGACTGCCGTGCCCAGCCCCAGCAACAGATGCGCCGCCGAGAGCCACAGGATCGTGGGCGCCAGCGTGGCCAGCAGATAGCTGAGCGCGCTCAAGAGCGCCGCCCCGATCAGCGCCGAGGTCACGCCCAGCCGGTCCACCAGCCGGCCCAGCCACAGATTGCCCAGCGCAAAGCCGATCATCGTCAGCGTATAGGGCATCGAGGCCTCGGCCCGCCCGGCGCCGAACTCGGTTTCGACCGCGGGCATCACCACGATCACCGCCCACATGCCCACATTGGCCACCGTGGCGATGGCCAGGGTGATCAGCAGGCGGAACCAGGAATAGGCGCTGTCGTGAACCGGGTGAGTCATACCGGCACGCTAGGGGCAGTTGCGCGCCAAGACCAGTGACAAAATCGGGATCGGTACGGTCGCAACCGGGCGAAAAGCAACAGGTGAGAATCTCGGCAACCTGTGGTAGCATTTCGACATTGATATCGCCCCCGGCTCAATCCCGCCGGAGCGCCGCACTTTGAATACTCACTTTTCAGCAGATGGAGGCACAGATATGGCCGGAACGCGCAAGGACATCGCCAAACTGAACGGACCCTGGTCCGACGAAATGCTCTGGTACGCCCGCGCGGTGCGCGCATTGCAGGGGCGGGCACCCGCCGACCGCACCAGCTGGTGGTATCTGGCCGCCATTCACGGCATCGACATTCCCGGCTGGGTGCAGCAGGGCATCGTGCCTTCGGCCGGCTCGCTGCCGCCGCAGGGCGAGCAGGACCTGATCTTCAACCAGTGCCAGCATGCGGGCTGGTTCTTTCTGCCCTGGCATCGGGGCTATCTGGCCGCGTTCGAGGCCATTCTGGATGCCTGGATATCGGCCCAGCCCGGCGGCCCGCAGGATTGGGCGCTGCCCTATTGGAACTATCTTTCGGACAGCAATCCGAACGGCCGGGCGATTCCGCAGGAATTTCTTGACCCGACCCTGCCCGATGGCAGCGCCAATCCGCTGTCGCAGGTGCGCCGCAATGGCATGCAGGTGCTGGGGCCGCAGCCCTGGTTCCCGGGCGATATCAGCCTGTCGGCGCAAACCCGCAGCCTGCCCTTTACCGCCGCTCCGGGGACCGAGGGCTATGGCGGCGCGATTAGCGGTTTTGCCCAACAGGGCAGCTTGACCGGCGCGGTCGAGGGCGATCCGCATAACCGTGTCCACGTGATGGTGGGCGGGGTGCAACCGGTGGCGGGTTGGATGAGCGACCCTGATTATGCCGCGCTCGACCCGATCTTCTGGATGCATCACTGCAATATCGACCGGTTCTGGGCGGCGTGGATGAGCGACCCGGCCAACCAGCAAGAGGCAAGCGGCGCCTGGTCGAACGGGCCGTTTCCGCGCCAGTTCCTGATGCCGAACCCGGCAGGCGGCGGCGATGTGTTCCTGCCCGGCCAGACCCTGCCCGGTGGCCCGCTGGCCCCCGATTATGATAGTCTGCATGATGGCACCGGCATTGCCCAGGTGGTGGCCGGTGGCCCGGTGACGGAGGGAGCGATGATCACGTCCGGAGGGGCGGGCGGCTCGGCGCTGCTTGGCTCGAACACTGCGCCGCTTCGTGTGGCGGCAACACCCGCCACAACCGAGATCGCGATCCCCGCCAGCGCCGCGACCGAGTTTGCCGCGGTTCCGGGCCTGGGCCCGGAACCGCGGCTCTACCTGAACCTCGAAGGCGTGCGCGGAGCGGCGGCGGCCGGTGTGCTGCAAGTGCATCTGCGGTTGCCGGGCGAGGGGGGCGGGCTGCGGCTGGCCGATACCGTGGCGCTGTTCGGGCTGGGCAAGGCCAGTTCCACCGAGGGCGTGCATGCGGGCAACGGCCTGTCGTTGGCCATCGACATCACTGACCTCGCGCGCGAGATACAGATGGCGGCCCCCGGCGCGCTGGAGCGGCTGTCGGTCGAGTTGAGTCAGCCCGGAGCACCCGAAACAGAGATCACGGTCGAGCGGGTCAGCCTTTACAGGCAGGAAATGGGATGATTCCCGTGCCATTGCGTGCTGTCGCGGCGCATCTGCGGTTGGGGCCGATGCCCTGGCTGCTGGCTCTGGCCGTAACGGCGCTGGGCATGTCGCTCTTGCTGCCCGCCGGGCATGGGCTGGTCGAGCTCTGTGGTCGGCTGTCGCTGGCCCAACTCGCCGATCCCGCGGCGCGGGCGTTGCTGCTGCCCGCGCCGGGGCTGTTGGCCGGGGGCTGGGTTCTGATGGTGCTGGCGATGATGCCGCCGCTGGTCTCGGCGCCGCTGGCGCATCTGTGTCAGACCACCGCACATGCCGGGCGCTGGGCTGTGGTTGCGCCTTTTGCGTTGGCCTATCTGGCGGTCTGGAGCTTGGCGGGGCTGGTGCTGTTGCCGCTGGCGCTGCTGCTGGCCAGCGGCCCGGCGGCCTTGCCGCTCTTGCTGGGCGCGGCGCTGATCTGGAGCGCTTCACCCACAGCGCAGGCGGCACGCAACCGTTGTCACCGGATGCGTTGGCTGCCCGCGGGGCGAGTCCGTGCGGCCCGCGCCGCGCTGGATTACGGGCTGGCGCATGGCGGCGCCTGCCTGGGCGCGTGCTGGCCATGGATGCTGGTGCCGCTTGCGGTGCAGGGCGGACATGGCGCGGCAATGGTGCTGGTGGCGGTCTTTCTGCTGGTCGAGCGGGCCATGCCAGCGGCACCCGCCCTGTGGAGGGTGCCGCCCGGCATTGTCGCGTTGTACGGTCTTGCGCCGTCTCGATCGCGCCATCTCACCGGTCTGCGCCGGTTTTGACCTGGCCTTTGTGTCGGGCGGGTTCGAAGAGATGCCCCCTCCGCCTCGAACCCGTCCGTGAGTGAGTGGTGGATGTCACCTGAGCTTTACACTAGCACAGGCCGCGGCACGTGTCGGCGTGCAGGGGTATAGGCTTTTATACAAAAGTATAGGTATTTCAGGTGACCTAGCGTCAGTTCGTCGTGACCGTCTGGCGCAGCTTGCCGGTAGTCTTGTCAAAGATCAGGATGCGCTCGTCCTCGGTGACCACGGCGAACCAGTTGCTGCCGATGGTGACCGCCACGGCGCGGGCGCCGTCGGGAAGCTCGACCTGATCGGGCAGGGTGGGGGTACGGTCGCTCAGACGGATGACAATCAGTGCGAATGTCACTAGAACCCCGCCAATCATCACCGCGGTCAATGCCATGACCATGCGCCGCAGCAGTTTCAGTTGCGGGGTTTCCTGCGGTATCTCGGGATCGGAAGGGGCGGTCATGGATAAGGCCAGGCTGGAATTTGTCATCTCGGCGGCACCGCCGCCCCGCCTTGATAAGGCGCTTTCGCGGGATGTGCCAGAGGAGGCGGCGCTGTCGCGCACCCGGTTGGCGCGTCTGATCGCCGAGGGTGCGGTCAGTATCGACGGGCAGGTGGTCACCGACCCCAAGGCGCGCGTCGCCGAGGGCGCGCAGGTGGCGATCACCCTGACCGAAGCCGAGGAAAGCCATATCGCGCCCGAGGCGATCCCGCTGGTGGTCGTCTACGAGGATGACGACCTGATCGTGATCGACAAGCCCGCCGGCATGGTGGTGCACCCGGCGCCGGGCACGCCTTCGGGCACGCTGGTCAATGCGTTGCTGGCCCATTGCGGCGACAACCTGTCGGGGGTGGGTGGGGTCAAGCGGCCCGGTATCGTGCACCGGATCGACAAGGACACGAGCGGCCTTCTGGTGGTGGCCAAGAGCGATGCCGCCCATCACGGACTGGCCGCGCAATTTGCCGCCCACAGTGCCGAGCGGCATTACACTGCGCTGTGCTACGGGGTGCCCGATGGCAGCGATCCGCGCCTGCGCGGCGTCAAGGGCGCCAGCTTCGAACCGGGCAACATCCTGCGCCTGACCACGCAGCTGACCCGCCACCCGACCGACCGCCAGAGGCAGGCGGTGGTGTTCCATGGGGGGCGGCACGCTGTGACGCGGGCGCGTGTGGTCGAGAGCTTTGGGCAGCCCGCTGCCGTGTCGCTGATCGACTGCTGGCTGGAGACCGGGCGGACCCATCAGATTCGGGTCCATATGGCCCATGCCGGACACGGGCTGCTGGGCGATCCGGACTATGGCGGGCGGCGCAAACTGTCGCCGCGCGCCCTGTCACCCGAAGCGGTCGAGGCCATCGGCGCCTTTCCGCGCCAGGCGCTGCATGCGGCTGTCCTGGGGTTCGAACATCCGATAAGCGGTGAAACATTGAGCTTTTCCGTGCCTTTGCCGGAGGATCTTGAAAAGCTGATCGACGTGCTGCGCCGGGCCTGAAACACTTCGCACGGCAAGGTGATGGGCGAGGTCTCACATTTTCTTAATCGAAGCTTAATTTCGGTATCGTAGCCCTTGACCCTTGAATGGGCAAAATAGGCGACCCATATCCTATGTTAAGTCCTTAAACATTTGGGAGGGACATTGATCATGGCGAATTACACCACCCTGCCGGCCCCCACGCCCGAAGGCGGTCTGAACCGCTATATGCAGGAAATCCGCAAGTTCCCGCTGCTGGAACCGGAAGAGGAATACATGCTGGCCAAGCGCTGGGTCGAGGAACAGGATGCCGAGTCGGCCCACAAGATGGTCACCAGTCACCTGCGTCTGGCCGCCAAGATCGCCATGGGCTATCGCGGCTATGGCCTGCCGCAGGCCGAGGTGATTTCCGAGGCGAACGTAGGCCTGATGCAGGCGGTGAAACGGTTCGACCCCGAAAAGGGGTTCCGTCTGGCGACCTATGCCATGTGGTGGATCCGCGCCGCGATCCAGGAGTATATCCTGCGCTCGTGGTCGCTGGTGAAACTGGGCACCACCAGCGCCCAGAAAAAGCTGTTCTTCAACCTGCGCAAGGCCAAGGCCCGTATCGGCGCGCTGGAAGAGGGCGATCTGCGCCCCGAGAACGTCGCCCGCATCGCCCATGACCTGGGTGTGAGCGAGGATGACGTGATCAGCATGAACCGGCGCATGTCGGGTGGCGATGCCTCGCTGAATGCCACTGTCGGCTCCGAAGGCGAGGGCACGATGCAATGGCAGGACTGGCTGGAGGACGAGGATGCCGACCAAGCCGCCGATTACGAGGCGCGCGACGAGCTGGAGGCGCGGCGCGAATTGCTGGCCTCGGCCCTGGATGTGCTGAACGAGCGCGAAAAGGACGTGCTGACCCAGCGTCGGCTGATGGACCAGACCGTGACGCTGGAGGATCTGAGCGCGCAATACAATGTCAGCCGCGAACGTATCCGTCAGATCGAGGTGCGCGCCTTTGAAAAGCTGCAAAAGCGCATGCGCGAGCTGGCCCGCGAAAAAGGCATGCTGATCCCGGCCTGACCGGCCCGCAGGTGAATATTTATGGCGGAATGAAGAGAGGGGCCCGGCGGGGCCCTTCTTGTTGCGCGCATTTCAAAGAAGGCGCGAGATCGCCATGCGCTGCGGCGACCGGGCCCGCGCGCCCGTCAGGAATTACCGCAGCCGGGCGCGCAGGACGCGGACCATGTTGTCGCCCATCACCTTGCGGATCTGCTCTTCGCTCACGCCCGCATCCAGCAGCGCCGAGGTAAGTGCGGCCAGTTCCGAGGTGTCAAATGCGGTTTCCACCGAACCGTCATAATCGGAGCCCAGCGAGACGTGATCGGCGCCCACCGTCTCGATCGCCTTGACGATCATCTTGGCGATACCGGTAGGGGTGATGTCGTCACAGGCGACCTCGGCCCAGTAGCCCATGCCGATCACCCCGCCGGTGGCGGCAATCTCGCGCATCAGCTCGTCGGGATAGTTGCGTTTCACCGGGCAATGGCCGTGCAGCCCGCCATGGCTGACCACCAGCGGCATGTCGGTCATCGCCAGCACGTCGCGCGCCACCTGCTGGCTGGAATGGGCCAGGTCGATCACCACCGGACGGCGGGCCAGTTCGGCCACTACGGCGCGGCCGAATTCGGTCAGGCCGGTGTCGGCTTCGCCATGCAGCGAGCCGCCCAGCTCGTTGTCGAAGAAATGTTGCAGCCCGTAGACCCGGTGCCCGGCGTCAAAGATCGGGTCGAGATTGGCAAGATCGCCCTCGAGCGGATGCGCCCCCTCGATCCCCAGGATGCCGCCCACAACCGCCGCGCCGCGCGCCTTGGCAGCGAGCACTTCTTCCAGATCGGCGGCGGTCTTGATGATCTTGAGGCGCCCACCGGCGGCGGCCTCGACCTTGTGCAGTTTTTCCGCCTGCCAGATCGCCCGTTCGCGCAGGCTGGTCCAGGTGCGCAGCGGCCAGAGCTGGCCCACCGCCAGCAGGGTGATGTTGTCGAACGCCTCGGCCGAGTTGCTGTCATAGTTCTGCCCGGCCGGCGATTTGGTAACTGCGGTAAACACTTGTAGCGCCACGTTGCCCTCGATCAGGCGGGGCACATCGACCTGGCCGCGGGTGCCGCGCTGGCTCAGATCGCGGCTCCAGAGCAGCGGATCGGCATGCCAGTCGCCCACGATCAGGTCCCTGTGCAAGGCAGCGGCGCGGTCGCTGACCGGATAGGGGGCATGGTCGATCACGTTGTTGGACGTGTCCTCGACATATGCAGGCAGAAAGCCGAAGAACACGACCGCCCCGGCAATCGCCGCCAGCACCAGCAGTCGCACCGCCCATTTCAGAACCTTCCGCATGATCAACTCTCCCTGATGCGATCTGGCGCCAGCCTAAGCGTCGAATATGTCAGGGCAAAGACTGACCCTGCGTCTAGCCGGGCAGAGTTGCATCGTCACGTGGCCGCGCTAGGATGATGGTCCCAAGGGAGGAGCGATCATGGCCGGAGGCTGGGCCCGCGACGGCGCGGTGAGCGAACAGATCGAGGCATCGATCTCGGACGAGCTGGCGCGGATGCAGGCGCGCCGCGCACCGGTGGGCGAGAGCCTGACCCATTGTGCCGAATGCGAAGAGGAGATCCCCGAGGCACGACGGCAGGCGATACCGGGGGTGAAGCTGTGCCTGGACTGTCAGCAGGAGCGCGACGGCGCCGTCAAGCTGCGCGGGGGCATCAACCGGCGTGGGTCGAAAGACAGCCAGCTGAAGTGATCCGGGTACACCCGGCAACGGCGGACGATCCGGCAGAAACTCCGGACGCGCTGGCATTCCAACACGGAACGGTCTGAGGCAATCGAAGGGGGCGGAGTCGGCTTGTCATAAGCCGCCGCTCGGCGGACCCGGTCAAACATCGGCCGCGCCGTCCGACCGATCACCCTGGACAACCTTGTGAGGACAATCATGACCACAATCGACCACCTGAGCCTTGGCGTGCCCGACGTTGCGGCAGCGCAGACCTTTTACACCGAACTGTTGTCGACCCTCGGCATCAGCTGTCTTGCCTCGGGTGAGGGGTTCGCGGCCTATGGCAGAGAGCGCGTTGCGTTCCTGTTGCTGTCGCCCTTTGACGGCGGAGCGGCCAGCGCGGGCAATGGCGCGCATGTCGCGTTTGCTGCCCCCAGCCGCGACGCGGTGTCGGCCGGTCATGCCGCCGGGCTGGCGGCAGGCGCGACCGACGAAGGTGCGCCCGGTCCGCGCGAGGCTTATCCGATGCCTGGGGTCTTTGCCGCCTATCTGCGCGACCCCTGGGGCAACAAGCTGGAGATCGTGCACGGTGGGTTCTCAGGCTGACCCCGTGCGGCACGGCACCTGCTGTCGTGCCGCATCACCCGTCAGTACGCGTGTTCCCGCGTGATCCGGCGCAAGTCGCGTTGCAGGCTGCGTTCCTGCGTTGGCGTCAGGCCGGACCCCTTCTGCCACGGCTTTTCCTCGAAGATGTCGGAAAACAGGTTCCCGTCTCCACTCTCCAGGCTGGCACCATCGAAATAGCGCTCAAGCCAATGCCAGGCGCTGGCCAGGATCTCGCGACGGGTTCGGCGCCAGGGCTGGTTCTGCCCGGCGGTGACCGCGACGCTGACCACGATCGCGCTTGTCTCGGGAGATTGTTGTCCGGCGAGGCTGAACCGAAGTCTGACGCGGGCGGACACGCGGGCCGCGTTCTCGTCGCGGCTGGTCCCGAGAATGGCTGCGCGTTCGCGATGGATATCCATCACCATGCGGTCTTGCCCGCCTCGGGCATCGCCGTGTGGGATTCGCAATCGGGGGCAACGACCAATCTGGATGGCTTGTGCGTGCGACCGACCCATGTTCGGCGCAGGAAAAGCCCGGCGCTCAGGAATACGGTCCCCTGCCGGATGACCGCACTTTCGGTCAGCGTGAATGCGGCGAGGACGGCAAGCATCGCGAACCCGATCAGGATACGGCGCCGCCGGTTGCGCACATACGCCGCTCGCGCCGTATCCGTTGCGTCGCACTCGACCGGTGCTTGCGGGTCTGGAGGGGGCTGTTTCCCGCCCGCGACCAGGGCCAGAGCCAGCCCGCAGACGAACAGCATCAGTGAAACTGCAAGGTAGAGTACGAGCGCCACCCCGATCCCCTCGCCCAGAACAAGCGCAACCACTGCGACGCAGGCCCCCGCCACTCCGCTGCCAACGGCAAGAAGCGGGGCTGCCCCGGAAGGAAGCCGGTCGCCATGCTGATCTGCCTGTGGATTGCCTGTGCCGTCAGCAAGACGGCGCGGGCCCGGTGCATGAAGCCTGTCCTGTTGTCTCAGCATGGTACGATCTCCTTGTTCGACAGTCCGTGCCCCTGAAGCGTCTGCAGAAGGACAAGCGCCTCGCGCCGGTCGGCGACATAGCGGGCGGTCGACATCCCCGACGCTCCGGTTGCCCGGTCCAGGTCGGGAAACAGGGTGAGGATCTCTGCCCGGGTCGCGTCGCAAAGGGTCGACCAGCCGACCTGACCGGGATGAAAGCTCTCGCTCCAGGCGCCTTCGGACAGGATCAGTTCGTGCTGATCGAACAGCATGTGGAAATACTGCACCTCGCCCGGTGGGTCCTGGGTGATGCCCTTGCCGCCGACCAGGAACTTGGCGGGAACCAGAACCTCGGATTGGCCCAGAAAGAACTCGACCATCGGCCCCATCATCAGAACCCGGTGATTGGGCGAGACCCGCAGGTCGCGGGTGTTCTTCAGCACGCCCGCGCGAATGCGGATCGGGGCGATGTTGGGATGCGCATCGCGTGCGGTGCTGCCGATCCAGCGGATGCGCTGATAGCCGCGGTCGCGGGTGATCACCCGCGCACCCGGGCTCAGATCCTCGACCGGGATCTCGCCCGCGGCGGTGGCGATCAGCGTGCCCCGGCAGAAACAGGTCACGTTGGTGGTGTCGAAAGTCAGCTGGCCGGTCTCAACCGTCGCGCCGCCATTGTTCAGCGTCAGGCTGTCATTTGCGGCCCATCCCGCGGCGGTGTCGTTGAGCACACCATCATCCGCGTGATCCGCGCGCAGCCATTCCAGCGGGTTGCGGATCACACTCGGGTCGATCTGGCCGCTCGAAACGGCGGCGTCATAGTTGGCCTGATTGTAGAACGCGCTCAGATTGACGAAATCGTTGTTGGTCTGGTCGCCATCATCGATGGGGCCGCTGCCAAAGCCGAAATCCCCGATCGTATTGTGACCCCGCCCAATGAAGAAGAGATCGTTACCCTCGGAGCCGAACACAAGATCGTCCCCGCCGCCATCGAAGATGCTGTCATTGCCGGCGCCGCCAACCAGGGTATCTGCCCCACCGCCACCGGCCAGCGTGTCGTCCCCGGCACCGCCCACGAGCGAATCCCTGCCAGAATCGCCAAGCAGCGTGTCGTTGCCGTCCCCTCCGGACAGGGTGTTGTCCCCGGCACCGCCGCGCAGGGAGTCATTGCCGACGCCGCCCAGGACCGAATCGTTGCCATCGCCGCCGCTCAGCGTGTCGTCGCCAGCCTGGCCAAGCAGAAGGTCATTGCCGATACCGCCAAGCACCGAATCGTTGTCCGCGCCACCGTCCAGGGTGTCCGCGCCGGAACCGCCATCGAGCGTGTCGTTTCCCCGACCGCCTATCAGCAAGTCGCCGTCAGCCTGGCCAAGCAGAAGGTCGTTGCCATCGCCACCATCCAGGGTGTCAGCGCCCGAGCCGCCATCGAGCGTGTCGTCCTCGCCGCCGCCGATCAGCGAGTCGTCGCCATCATTACCAACGAGAAGGTCATTGCCCAGGCCGCCATCGAGCGTGTCGTTTGCGGTGGAAAGGCGCGGCGCGACAATCGGGTTGGTGTCGAAGGACAGCGCATAGACGACGCCGTCGTCCGAGAAATTCGTCTTGACCAGCATGAGGTCGATGCGGCTGAGCGGTACCTTGAAGGTCAAGGTCAACTCGGTATTGCCGGTGACCGCGATGGAGTTGCTCGTGCTGACGATCATGCCCGACGCGCTGATGACATAGACGCCCGCGCCATCGAATTCGACATCTCCGGATGCGACGGCCGCGTTCAGGTCGAGCACAGCGCCGTCGACCGAAATTGTCAGCCCTTCCGGGCTTTCCAGCCGATTCAGCACGATCCGCGCGCCGGCAGCCTGCGATGAGGCGACATGGGAGTGAGTTTCCCGTGATCCGATCCCGGAGATATTGAAAGTGTTGCCGAGAAAAAAGCCGTTGCTGATCGCACCGGACGAGATGAAGGTTACATTCCCCGTGTCAGAGTTTGTCGTCACCCCGAAATCCGCTCGGCTGTTCACGCCATCCAAGACCTGGTTGACCGAGGTGACCTGTTGATAGACCGGTGACAAAGGGTCGGCGCCGATGCCGCCGTCCAACGTATCCGCGCCCGACCCGCCCGACAGGCTGTCGGCGCCGGCGCCGCCGTCGAGCGAGTCGTCTCCATCGCCGCCCAGCACTGTGTCGTGGCCACGCCCGGCCTCGACCGTGTCGTTGCCGCCCTGCGCGTCGATCCGGTCATCATCGCTTTCGGGCAGTTCACCATTCAGGCCGCTGGCATCGAGATTGTCGACCAGATCGCCATCGCTGTCGCCGAGATACCTGCCATCGATCAGGTCCGCCGCGCCGGTGCCCGATACGGTTCCGTCCGAAAGTACTCCGTTTGGATCGATCGCGGAAAAGTCCTGTGGAAAGCTCAGGGCGTTCAGGTCGGTCTCGGAGTATAGCTGCCTGCCGGTCAGTCGCAGGGTCGCGATGGGCCGCATTGCTCCGTCAAGCGTCCGGAATGGCGCGATAGCGTCGCTGTCATCCGCCGCAACCGCATAGAACAGGTCGCCGTTCGACAAGGGTATCAGGGTGCCCCCTGTGACGGTCTGGAACCGGCCATCTGCAAAGGTTACCTGTACGGCGGATGACAGCACGCCCGTGATGTCTGCTGTCACCGGGCCGCCATCGGGCGCGCGATAGGTCAATGCCACCGTCGCGTCGCCGGCCCGGGGCGCGGCGTTTGTCGACACCGGCACATATCCGGCGGGTTCGAACAGCGTGCCGCCCAGACGGGTCGGCACGGTCTCTGCCCCCCGGCCGGGCATGGCTGCGCCGAGGTAAAGCCAGATGGAGTCTTGCATGTTCGTGATCCCTGTTTGCCCCCCAGCGAGCCAGTGCCGATCGGGACACAACCACCACCCGCATGAGGCGGCATCGCATTCGGAACCATCGGCACTGACGTCGCTGACGCGGTCTGAGCCCCCACCCAGTGCGCCTGCGGGAACATTAGGCAGCGACCGTGGTGACGGCAGCGCTGTTGTCACGAGTGGTGGAAACGACAGCATTTCGTGTCATGAAACGTGGTGCGGTCACCGTTCATTATCGGGAACGGTGGAACGGTTCTGACAGTGGGTGTCGGCTGGGCGGAATCGTCTCAAACGAACGTGACTGGCATGTCATCGGCGGATGATTATCTAAGCGGATCAGTGAGGTAACGAGCACGCAACGCAACAGACACAACAGAGGAACCGGTCGGGGCATGTGCCTGTCGCGACCCGGTTTCGCTCAGGTCGACCATGAGTCCGCAGAAACCGCTGACCCTTCATTTCCTGAACGGTGACAGCATCTCGCTGGCGCACCGGGATGCGGTGACGCTGATGACATGTCCGGTCGGTGTGTTCATCGTGCTGTTCTCGGCCACCATTGTCCGCGTCCTGAATATCTCGCTCCTGAACCTGCCGACGACGTTTCCCCAGACGCTGATGCTGGGCCTGGGTCTGGCGGCCGCTCTGTGGGTGGCGCTGCTCTATCTGAGCCTGACGCTGGTCTGGCTGGCGCGGGTGATGAGACATGCAATCGCTTTGCCGGTGTCGCTCATCGGCCTGACCACCAATCTGCTCAGCGATTTCACGTTGCTTTGGTCCGTGAGCGGATCATTCGATCCCGGCATGTGGGATGCGGCCTCGGTGTCCCGCGCCGTGCTGCTGGCCTACGCGATCCATCTGGGTTTCGAGTTCCTGTTCGCCGCGCTGGTGCTGCCGAAGGCCCGCGCCCGCCTGACGCGGCAACTGCCCGCCGATGCAGAGAGGCGCGATGGCGCCCCGCGTCCTTCGGACGCCGCGGCACCGCGCGCGCAGGGGCCACTTGTGATCCTGGATGGAGAGACGGTTCCGGCGGATGCGATCAAGCTGGTCGAGGCCGACGAACACTATGTCTTTGTTCACCATGACGGCCGCAAGACCCATGTGCGCGAGAGCTTTGGGGCGCTGGTCAGGGCGCTTGATCCGGCGGCGGGGATGCAGGTGCACAAATCCTACTGGGTGGCCTTCGACCATATCCAGCAGGTGAGGCCCAAGCGCGATGGCGGCTTGCGGCTTATCCTCAAGGATCAGACCGCCATTCCCGGTGCCAGACGCCGCGCCCGCGCCTTTCGCGAGGCATATGGCAAGCAGCGGCGGCTGCGCGCACCACGCCAGGACGAGGCGCAGCATTGAGCCGCGGCGCGGGCGTCAGAAAGATATGCATGTTTGAGCTAGGGTACGCGAGCGGAAACCGCCGATCTTGATCCTGCAGTTAACCGTAGTGTGCACGTCGGTGGCAATTCGGGCAGAGTGCCTGAGTGTTCTCTACCGTGTCCAAGCCGTTCTCGGAGAGAGGGACAATATGATGAACTTCCAAATAGGGAGTATTCTCTTTGGCACGAATGAATGGCGCGGTTTTTTGACAGGCGTCGCAGATACCATTGGCCAGAAAGAGACGTTCGGCCACGACATCGGGATTGCGCAAGTATGCCACCGTTTTCCTGAGCACCGATCTTGGTTGTTTCGGGGCCAACGCAAGACGGGCGCGCCGCTGTTGAGACGAGCTTGCGAGTGACGCAGCGATCTGGCTTTGAAAGCGTGCCAGCTCGCGCAAGTCTTCGGATGTGGCTTCCAGTTCCGATCTCTTTAAGAGATAGAACGAGTTCTCTTCCGGTTGTCTCGGATGCGAATTATGATGCGAAAACCCTATCTGACTGCCGTGAAGATGAGCGTTGGTGAGCGCCATTACCTTTGCTTCGGCGTGTTCAGACAGTGATGGGTGCTTCGGGTGCCCTGCTTCAATCCGCTCGAGACCGGCGGCTTCAGCTCGCGCTCGAGCGTTACCCGAATTCATTGATCGAGTTGTCTCTTCCCATCCATCTACGGTCGCAGAAATGGTCCAAGCAAGCGGTGCCATCTGTTCAGGTCGATCTTCGGGAACGAGAAAAATTAGACTGTTCCTGAAGTTGATAGCGTATAGTTTCGGATCGCTTGTTTCGCGCGTGTTGAAGCGTCGCAAACCATATTCGATTGCTTCCCGGTTCACCCTTCCATCGCCTCCAGTTCGTCGATCATGTCCGAGATCATGCTCAGGCCCTTGTCCCAGAACTTGGGGTCGCTGGCATCGAGGCCAAACGGCGCCAGAAGCTCCCTATGGTGTTTCGAACCGCCCGCCTTCAGCATGTCGAAGTATTTTTCCTCGAACCCTTCGGCGCCCTCGGCATAGACCGAGTAGAGCGCATTCACCAGCCCGTCGCCGAACGCATAGGCATAGACGTAAAAGGGCGAGTGCACGAAATGCGGGATATAGGCCCAGAAACTCTCATAGCCCTCCATGAAATCAAACGCAGGCCCAAGGCTTTCGCCCTGCACACTCATCCACAACTCGCCGATATCCTCGGGCGTGAGCTCCCCCTGGCGGCGGGCGGCGTGCAGCTTGCATTCAAAGTCATAAAACGCGATCTGGCGCACCACCGTGTTGATCATGTCCTCGACCTTGCCGGCCAGCAGCACCTTGCGCTGTTCCTGGGTCTCGGCCTTTTCCAGCATCTTGCGGAAGGTCAGCATCTCGCCGAACACGCTGGCGGTCTCGGCCAGCGTCAGCGGGGTCGAGGACAGCATTTCGCCCTGACCGGCGGCCAGCACCTGATGCACGCCATGACCCAGCTCATGCGCCAGCGTCATCACGTCGCGCGGTTTGCCCAGATAGTTGAGCATCACATAGGGGTGCACTTCGGTCACGGTGGGATGGGCAAAGGCGCCCGGCGCCTTGCCGGGCTTCACGGCTGCGTCGATCCACCCCTTCGAGAAGAAGGGCGCGGCGATTTCCCCCATGCGCGGGTCAAAGGCGTCATAGGCCTCCATCACCATGCGCTCAGCCTGCGCCCAGGGGATGGTGCGGGTATCCTCCATCGGCAGCGGCGCGTTGCGGTCCCAGACCTGCATGCGGTCCAGCCCCAACCATTTGCGTTTCAGCTCGTAATAGCGGTGGCTGAGCTTGGGATAGGCGGCAACCACCGCCTCGCGCAGGGCCTCGACCACTTCGGGTTCCACGTCGTTGCTGAGGTGACGGCCGGTCTGGGCGCTGGGCATCTTGCGCCAGCGGTCGATGACTTCCTTTTCCTTGGCGGCGGTGTTGTGCACGCGGGCGAAGGTCTTGATGTTCTCGCCAAAGACGCGGGCCAGTTCGTGGGCGGCGGCCTCACGCTTGCTCCGGTCCTGCTCGGTCAGCAGGTTCAGCGTGCCCTCGATGTTCAGCTCTTCGCCGTCGATGTCAAAGGTCAGTCCGGCGATGGTCTCGTCGAACAGCCGCTCCCAGGCGTCGCCCACCACGCCGAGGTCGTGCAGGAACCGTTCCAGTTCATCGCTCAGCTGATAGGGTTTCATTGCACGGATGCGGCGGAACACGGGCGCATAGCGGGCCAATTCTGCGTTTTCTGCAAAGCGGGCGGCCAAAGCGTCATCCTCGATCCGGTTCAGTTCCAGCGTAAAGAACACCAGCGGCGTGGTGAAATTGGTGATCTTTTCCTGGCAGTCGGACATGAACTTGGCCCGGCCCGCGTCGATGGTCAGCTGGTAATAGCGCAAGCCCGCAAAGGACATGATGCGGCCGGCGACGGCGCTGATCTTCTCGTTGCGCTGCACGCAGGTCAGCAGGGCGCCCGCATCCAGATCGGCCAGCTTGCCCTCGTAATCGGCGGCGAATGCGGCGCATTCGGTTTCCAGCCAGTCGAGGTCATGCTTCAACTCCGGCGCGTCCTCGCCGGTATAAAGATCGCTCAGGTCCCATTCGGGCAGATTGCCGAGATCCTTGGAACCGGAACCGGCATTGGCGTCGCGAAGGGGAAAGGGCAGGTGGAACATGGGGGCCTCGTCTTTGCTGGTTGCCCCACACTTAAGGAGCGCAGCCGCCCACCGCAACCGGCAAGACCGCGAGTGTGCGCTTGCGGCAGGCGGCGAGAAAATTCGACGAATTTTCTCGGGCGTGCCAGCGCGCGGTCAGGCGCTGCGTTGCAGCTGGTCGGGGGCCGAGAACAGGGCGGCCATCCGGTCATAGACCGGGTCGCGCACTTCTGGCGCCTCCATCAGCACCTCGTGTTCACCGTCCGGGATCTCGACCAGTTCGCCACGCGGCCAGCGTGCCATGCGGGCGCGCACCGCCTTGCGGTCGACGATCTGCTCGTGGGTGCCCAGGAAGGTCAGGCAGGGCAGGTCGGGCGAGGGGCGGTTCTCCAGTGCGCGGCATTCCGCCAGCGCCTCGCGCAGCCAGATATTGGTGGGAGCGCCAAGCGCCAGTTCCGGGTGCGCGGCCAGCTGATCGCGCATCATCTCGTACATCGCCGGGTCGCGGGTCAGCGCATTGCCCTCGAAGTCCTGCGCCTGCACATAGGGCTCCAACGTGGTGGTGGCGGGATGCTTGTGCCCCATGCCGATGGCCGGAGCGAGGTTGGCGGTTATCCAGCTCAGCGGCTTCATCACCGGGGTAAAGAAAATGCCCCACATCGGCCCGGTAAAGGCGCAGGCTGCGACCGGCAGCCCCTCCATCACCGCGCGCAGCCCGATGGCGCCGCCCATGGAATGGCCGACCATGAACCAGGGCTTCGGCAGTTCGAGTGTGGTGGCCAGTTCCACCGCCGCAGCCACGTCGCGCTGGAAGTCGGTGAAATTCACCACATGCCCCAGGCGGCGGTCCTCCAGCAGCCTGTCGGCCAGACCCTGACCGCGCCAATCCACCGCCAGCATGGCAAAGCCGCGCGCCACAAAGGCCCGCGCCGCATCGCCGTATTTCTCGATATATTCGGTGCGCCCGGGAAACATCAGCACGGTGCCACGCGCTTCGCCCTCGGGGCGCCAGTGACCGGCGCGGATGCGCAGACCGTCCGAGGTCTGCATCCAATGGGCCGCGCCACCGGCGGGGCCGCCGGCCACATCTTCGAACAAGGGGGCCGGCGTCAGGGTCATCAGGCCAGCACCGAGGCCAGTTTCATCGCCACGCCCATATCGCCGTCGATGGTCAGCTTGCCGGACATGAACGCGCCGGTGGGATTCAGCTCGCCCGACAGGATCTGCTGAAAGGTATCGGCATCCGCCGACAGGGTCACATCGGCCTCTTCGTCGCTGACCCGGGCGCCCGAGCCATCCAGCACGATCGCACCCATATCGGCGATGGCGAATTTGGCGGTGGCATCGAAACCGGCGCCAGACAGCTTTTCGTTCAGCTCGGCGGCGGCCTGTTCAAGAGTGTCGCTCATTGTGTTCCTCGGTCTTTGTTTGGGGCGTGACGCAGCCCTCGTGGACAACGCCGTTTAGCGCGCTAAAGTAAGGACTGTTATGATCGCATTGCCTGTAAAGCTCAAAGATATCGTTGCGGCACTCTGGCTGATATCCGCCATTTCCGGGGGGGTGTCGGCGCAGGAGGTCGAGCCGAATGACGAAGCCGTCCTGCTGGAGGAACTGGTCGGGGCCGATCCCGTGCGCGCGCGCCAGATCGACCGCGAATTGCAGGCGCTTTGGAAGCAATCGGGCTCTGCCTCGGCCGATTTCCTGCTCAAGCGCGGTCGCGACGCGCTCGAGGCGCAGGATATCCCCGCCGCCATCGAACATCTGACGGCTTTGACCGATCATGCGCCCGATTTCGCCGAGGGGTGGCATGCCCGCGCTTCGGCCTATTTCGCCGCCGACCTCTATGGCGCCGCCGTGGCCGATCTGGAGCGCGCGCTTGCGCTCAACCCGAACCAGTATGATGCGATCTTTGGGCTTGGGTTGATCTTCGAGGCGCTTGAGCGGCCTGAAACGGCCTATGCCGTCTATACCCGGGCGCTGGCTATACATCCGCATCACGAGGAAGTAACCAGTGCCGTGACTCGACTGAAATCCCGGATCGAGGGCCAGGCGCTCTGACGCGCCGCACCGGGCCGGGCAGGGGGCAGACAGGTGAGCGGATCAACGCGGATCGTGGCCGTCCTCGGCCCGACCAACACAGGCAAGACGCATTACGCGATCGAACGGATGCTGGGCCATCGTACGGGGGTGATCGGCCTGCCGCTGCGCCTGCTTGCGCGCGAGGTCTATGACAAGATCGTGGCGCTGCGCGGCCCCTCGGTGGTGGCGCTGGTCACCGGCGAAGAGCGAATCGTGCCGCCGCGCACCCAGTATTGGGTCTGCACGGTCGAGGCGATGCCCGAGGGGCTGGGCGCCGATTGCGTTGCCGTGGATGAAATCCAGCTCTGCGCCGATCCCGAACGCGGCCATGTCTTTACTGACCGCTTGCTCAGGGCGCGCGGGCTGCACGAAACGCTGTTTCTGGGCTCCGACACCATGCGCGGACCCATCGCGGCGCTGGTGCCCGAGGCGCAGTTCGTCCGCCGCGAGCGGATGAGCCAGTTGGTCTATACCGGCTCGAAAAAGATCACCCGGATGCCACCGCGCAGCGCCATCGTCGGGTTTTCGGTCGAAAACGTCTATGCCATCGCCGAGTTGATCCGCCGCCAAAAAGGGGGTGCTGCCGTGGTGATGGGGGCGCTGTCCCCGCGTACCCGCAACGCGCAGGTGGATCTCTATCAGAATGGCGAGGTCGATTACCTGGTCGCCACCGATGCCATCGGCATGGGGTTGAACCTGGATATCGACCACGTGGCCTTTTCCGCGCTCAGCAAGTTCGACGGCCGCCGCATGCGTCCTCTGGCGCCCAACGAGCTGGGCCAGATCGCGGGCCGGGCCGGGCGTGGCATGGCCAGCGGTACCTTTGGTGTGACCGGCGAGGCGCGGCCGCTTGACGAGGGCATGGCGCAGGCGATCATGGAGCACCGCTTCACCCCGCTCAAGAAACTGAACTGGCGCAACAGCACGTTGCGCTTCAACTCGGTCGATGCGCTGATTTCCGCACTGGAAGAGGCGCCCAGCGGCGAACACCTGCTCAAGGCGCGCGAGGCCGACGACCTGATGGCGCTGAAATCGCTGGCGGGCGAGGCCGAGGTCATTGCCCGCGCCAGCGATGGCGCTTCGGTCCGGCTGCTCTGGGATGTCTGCCGTATTCCGGATTTCCGCGGTATCAGCCATGCGGAACATGCTGGCCTCTTGCAGGTCATCTTTGGTCATCTGCACGAGGGCGGGCATATTCCCGACGATTTCATGGCCCGGCAAATCCGTCGCATCGACCGCACCCATGGGGACATAGATACTCTGTCCAAACGGCTGGCATATATCCGCACGTGGACATATGTCGCGCAGCGGAACGGCTGGGTTCGTGACGAAAGCCATTGGCGCGGCGAAACCCGCGCTGTAGAAGACAGGGTGTCGGACGCCCTCCATGAACGTCTGACACAGAGATTTGTGGACCGGCGCACCAGCGTGCTGCTGCGCCGGCTCAAGCAGAAGGAGGCCCTTTTGGCCGAAGTGAACGACAAGGGTGAAGTGACGGTCGAAGGTGAATTCGTCGGCCGTCTCGAGGGATTCCGCTTCATGCCGGACAAGTCCGCGCAGGGGGCCGAGGCAAAGGCGCTGAAATCGGCGTCGTTGCAGGCGCTGGCGCCGCAGTTCCATCTGCGCGCCGACCGGTTCTATAACGCACCCGATACCGAGATCGACTTTACCGAACAGGGCGGTCTGATGTGGGGCGAATATGCGGTGGGCAAGCTCACCGTCGGCGCCGATCCGCTGAAGCCGCAGGTCGAGGTCTTTGTTGACGAGGCCGCAGGCCCCGATGTCGAACAGAAGGTGCAGCGCCGCCTGCAGCATTTTATCGACCGCAAGGTCGCGGCCCTGTTCGAGCCGTTGCTCGCGCTGTCGCGCGACGAGGCGCTGAGCGGACTGGCACGCGGCTTTGCCTTCCGCATGGTCGAGAATTTCGGCATCCTGCCGCGCGCCGATGTGGCGCAAGAGGTCAAGGATCTGGATCAGGAAGCGCGTGGCGCCCTGCGCAAGCATGGCATCCGCTTTGGCCAGTTCACCATCTTCATGCCGCTCCTGCTGAAACCGGCGCCGACCCGTCTGCGGCTGGTGCTGTGGTCGCTGGCCCGGGGCCTGTCGGAATTCCCCGAGGCGCCGCCGCCGGGGCTGGTGACGGTGCCGTCGGTCAAGGATGCCGAACCGGGCGTCGATACGATGTGCGGCTATCGCATCTCGGGCGAGCGGGCGATCCGCATCGACATGCTGGAGCGTCTGGCCGACATGCTGCGTGCCAAGGACAGCCGCGCCGGGTTCGAGGCGACGGCGGACATGCTGTCGATCACCGGCATGACGCTGGAACAGTTTGCCGACCTGATGCAGGGGCTGGGCTACAAGGCCGAGCGCGGTGAGCGGACCAAGGTGAAACCGGCGCCTGTCGCGGCCGCTGCCGAAAGCGAACCCACACCTGAGGCGGCTAGCGCCACCGAGGTCGCGCCAGCGGCCGAGGCCCCCGCAGAGACAGCGGAAACCGCAGAATCGTCAGAGGCCGCCGGAGAGGCAACAGAGGCCGAACCCGAGCTTGAGGTCTTCTTCACCTTCACCTGGGCCCGTGCCGCCCGCCAGCAGCAGGGCCGTGGCCCGCGCCGCGAGGGCCGGGGTCAACCGGGGCAGGGCGAAGGCCGCGCCAAGGACCGCCCGCGCGGTGGCAAACCGCAAGAGGGCGGACGCCGCCGCGATGGCAAGCCCCAGGGCGGCAAGGGTGGCAAACCCGGCCAGCAGGGCGCCAAGACCTATTCCTCGCGCCCGCCGAAGAAGGAAAAGGCGATCGACCCCGACAACCCCTTTGCCGCCGCGCTGATGGGGCTGAAAGAGGGCAACTGAGCGGTCATGACAGAGGCGCCGACCCGGCTGCGCATCGACAAATGGCTCTGGCACGCGCGTTTCTTCAAGACGCGCGGGCTGGCGGCCGAGGCGGCCGGATCGGGGCGTATCCGTGTCAATGGCAATCGCGTCTCGAAACCGGCGCATGCGGTGGGGCCGGGGGATGTGCTGACCTTTGGCCAGGGCCGCCAGGTTCGGGTGATCCGGGTCGAGGCGCTGGGTACACGGCGTGGCCCGGCGCCCGAGGCGCAAACGCTGTATACCGATCTGGACGCGGAGCGGAACGATGCTCCTCCCGCCGAAGCCTGACCGGAACGCTGTCGCGTCTCACCCGCCTGCGGCGGGATGCCCGGCCTTTCCGGACACCGCCAGGGGCGATCCTCCCTTGAAGAACACGCCACTCTGATTTAGCTAGTCGGGCAACGAACCAGTGGAATTCAGCTCATGACCTATGTCGTCACCGAAAACTGCATCGCCTGCAAATACACCGACTGTGTCGAGGTATGTCCGGTGGACTGTTTCTACGAGGGCGAGAACACGCTGGTCATCCATCCCGACGAATGCATCGATTGCGGCGTGTGCGAACCCGAATGCCCCGCTGACGCGATCCGCCCCGATACCGAGCCGGGGATGGAGCAATGGGTGGAGTTCAACCGCAAGTATTCCGAGATTTGGCCGGTCATCGTGACCAAGAAAGACCCGCTGCCCGACGCCGAAGAGCGTGACGGCGAGTCCGGCAAGATGGAGAAGTATTTCTCCGAGGCGCCCGGCGAAGGTGGCTGACACATCGCGCCGATTCGCGTGCGAATCCCGGTTCGGGACACACCGGATCGCGCCAAAGCCCTGATCGCAAAGGGTGAATGGGCCTTTGTGATGTCTCTCCCTTTCCGGGGGGCTAATTTTATGGTATATTCCCTTTGTACATGATGCCAATGATCGGGATGAGCGCCAAAAGCTGGCTCGCTTTTGGGCAATAGCGTTTGTGATGAAACTTAGCGACTCGCGGGGGCTGGGGTTCCCGAGTGTCGATTTTTTTGTCGCGGCGATCCCGGTCAGCAACCAAGGAAAGACCTGAATGACCAAGTCGAAAAAGCTCGAGTTCCGCCCGAACGATTATGTGGTCTACCCGGCGCATGGCGTCGGCCAGATCATTTCGATCGAAGAGCAGGAAGTCGCCGGGTTCAAGCTCGAGCTGTTCGTGATTTCCTTTGAAAAGGACAAGATGACCCTGCGGGTGCCCACCAACAAGATCACTGAATCCGGCCTGCGCTCGCTCAGCTCGCCGGACGTGATCAGCCAGGCGATGAAAACGCTCAAGGGCAAGGCCAAGGTCAAGCGCGCGATGTGGTCGCGCCGGGCGCAGGAATACGAGCAAAAGATCAACTCGGGCGACCTGATCTCGATCGCCGAGGTGGTCCGCGACCTGCACCGCACCGACGACCAGCGCGAGCAGTCCTATTCCGAACGTCAGCTCTACGAGGCGGCGCTGGAGCGTCTGACGCGTGAAGTTGCTGCCGTGTCGGGCGCCGATGAGATGGCCGCCGCCAAGCAGGTCGACGATGTGCTGACCTCGCGCGCGGCCTGACGCCGGATGCGACATTTTGCGGGCCGTCCCCTTGGGGGCGGCCCGTTTTTTTGCGCGGCATTTGCAGGCGTAGGGTACTAGGCTGACGACAGATCGGTCAGGACAGAGAGGGCAGATGCATACGGTCAAGGCAGCGGTCCGCAAACTCTATGTCGGGCGGGAACCGGGGTCGGTTAGGTTCCGCTATGGGCTGATCCTGTTCGACCTGTCGACCATCCTCTTTTTCATCGCGACCGCGCATCTGCCGCATGGCCGGCTGTTGACCGCGCTGAGCGTGGTGATCGGGCTCGTCATCCTGTGCGACTTCAGCGCGCGATTGTGGATTGCCAGGCAAAAGCGCGAGTTTCTGACCCGCATCTATACCATTGCCGATATCATCGTGATCCTGTCGCTGCTGCTGGATCCGTTCCTGACCCAGAGCCTCGCCTTTCTGCGCATCCTGCGCGGGCTGCGGCTGATCCACTCCTATCATCTGCTGCACGACCTCAGGCGTGACAGTCAATTCTTCCGCACCCATGAGGATGCCATTGTGGCGGCGGTCAATCTCTTGGTCTTCATCTTTCTGACCACGATGGCGGTGCTGGTTTTCTTCATCCCGCCGGGCAGCCGCGAGACCCCCTATATCGACGCGCTCTATTTCACCATGGCGACGCTGACCACCACCGGGTTCGGCGACATCACCCTGCCGACCCCGGCGGGCAAGCTGTTTTCGGTCTTTGTCATGGTGGTGGGCGTGGCGCTGTTCGTGCGTCTGGCGCAGGCGATCTTTTCCCCGCAGAAGGTGCGCTATCGCTGTCCGGATTGCGGCCTGTTCCGGCATGACCCGGATGCGGTGCATTGCAAGCATTGCGGCGGTTTGCTGAATATCGAGACGGGTGGGGCCGGGTAGGGCGGGGATGTCTAAAGCGCGGCTGACAGCGCCAGCAGGCAAGTGATCTCGGCCAGTTGCTGCGCGGCGCCCAGAATGTCACCGGTCTGGCCGCCGATCTTGGCACGCGCCAGTGCCGCAAGACCCGTCACCGCCAGCGCCGCCAGCAGCGCCGGGATCAGCACCGCCCAGCCGACCAGCAAGAGCGCCAGTACCGCCGCCAGCCCAAGGCCGAGCACCACCGCTTGTGGCGTCGGGCGCCCCACCGACTGGCTGAGGCCCGCGCCGCGCGCATTGGGCAGGACCCGCATCAGCACCGGCATCAGCGCCCGCGACCAGACCGCCGCCGCCACCGCCGCGCCAAACGCACCTCCCGCGACCAGTGCCGCCAGCGCCGCCAGTCGCAACCCCTGTGACAGGATCAGCGCCAGCACGCCATAGGTGCCGATATGGCTGTCCTTCATGATCTCCAGCCGCCGCTCGGGCGTGAAGCCGCCCCAGAGCCCGTCGGCGGTATCGGCCAACCCGTCCTCGTGCATGGCGCCGGTGGTCATCACCAGCACCACCAGCATCAGCCCGGCCACAGCGACCGGCGCCAGCCCGGCGGCAAGTGCCAGCGCGCCGGTGACCCAGGCCAGCCCTCCAACCACCAGCCCCGCCAGCGGAAAGGCCCAGACGGCAGCGGCCTGCCGGGCAAAGGCGGGTTCGGGCAGGGCGGGCAGCGGCAGGCGGGTCAGCAACACCAGCGCCAGCAAAGGATCCCGGGGTGAAATGGCCGCAATGTCGTTTTTGCGCATCTCTCCGCCTTTCAAGGTCTTGTCGTGTCGGGTGCATTGGTTAAACACGGGCGGACCCAAGATGCAAAGAGGCTTTCCATGCTGCCAGCGCTTACCGATCTCGCCCAGTTCCGCGACCTGCTGACCTCGGCGCCCGGTCCCGATACCGCCGCCCGCGCTGGCGCCGAAGAGCGCAACGGTCAATTGACCAAACCGCCCGGTGCGCTGGGGCGGCTCGAGGATCTGGCGATCTGGTATGCGGGCTGGCGCGGCGATGCCCGGCCCCGGATCGAGGCGCCGCAGGTCATCGTCTTTGCCGGCAATCACGGGGTGACGGCACAGGGCGTTTCGGCCTTTCCGGCCGAGGTCACGGTGCAGATGGTGATGAATTTCGAACATGGCGGTGCGGCCATCAACCAGCTCGCGCGCGCTGCCGGGGCGCGCATGGATGTGCATGCGCTGGAGCTGGACCGCCCGACGCAGGATTTCACCCAAGGTCCGGCGATGGACGAGGCGGAACTGCTGGCCGCGCTGCAATGCGGCTGGGCCGCCGTCGATCCGGCGGCGGATCTGCTGGTGGTGGGCGAGATGGGCATCGGCAACACCACCCCGGCGGCGGCCATCGCGCATGCGCTGTTCGGGGGCGCGGCGGGCGACTGGACCGGGCGCGGTACCGGGGTTGACGATGTCGGGCTGGCCAACAAGACCCGCGTCGTGGCCGAGGGCGTTGCCCTGCATGCCAGCCGCGACGGGCTGGAGGTGTTGCGTTGCCTGGGCGGGCGCGAGATCGCCGCCATGGCGGGCGCCATCGCCGCCGCGCGTCAGCTGCGCATTCCGGTGATCCTGGACGGGTTCATCTGCACGGCGGCGGCAGCGACGCTTGCGGCGGTTGCGGCGCATGCGCTGGATCACACCGTCGCGGGACATCAGAGCGGCGAGGGCGCGCATAAGGCGCTTCTGGAGAAGCTGGGCAAAGAGGCGCTGCTTTCGCTGGGGCTGCGGCTGGGCGAGGGCTCGGGCGGGGCGCTGGCGATCAATATCCTGAAAAGCGCCGTGGACTGCCATTCCGGCATGGCCACCTTTGCCGAGGCCGGCGTTTCCGACGGCTGAACGCCGCTCTGCCGACCCTTGCGTGGATCAGGCAGAGCGTCGCTCTGCCAGTTCCTCGCTCAACTCCATCAGCGCTGTCTCAAGGTCCTTTTGCAGCGCCTGCGAGCGCTCCACATAGGCTGTGTTCTCGGCGGTGGGTATGTTCGGGTCCCAGACCTCTGCCAGATCACGCACCGCCTTGCGGTCGTGCTGATAAAAGGTCTGCGCTGCCTGTGCTGCCTCGTATTCGCTGAGGCCGACATTCTCCAGTACATAGCGCCCGGCGCGGACCGAACTGTCGAACATCTCGCGCACGATGTCGTCGGCCCCGGCGCGGTAAAGCTCATAGACATGGTTGCGGTCGCGCGCGCGGGCGATGATATGCAGGTCGGGGCGCTGGCGCCGGGCATAAGCCACAAGCTTGGTGACCTGATTGTCATCATCCAGCGCCGCCACCAGCACCTGCGCCTTGGCCAGTCCCGCCGCCTTGAGCAACTCGGGCCGGGTCGGGTCGCCCAGAAACCCCTTGACGCCAAAGCGCCGCATCAGCTGGATCGTCTCCATGTCGTGGTCCAGCACGATGGTCTTGAACCCGCTGGCGGTGACCAGCCGGTTGACGATCTGGCCAAACCGACCAATGCCCGCGATGATCACCGGCCCCTGTTCGTCGATTGTGTCGGGCGCATGGGTCGGGGCATGCTCGCGCATGTTGCGTGACAACAGGTCGTAAAGGATGAACAGAAGCGGCGTGATCATCATGGTCAGTGCGATGATCATCAGCAGTTTCTGTGACAGATGCGCCGGGATCACGTTCTGCTGGGTGGAAAAGGCCAGCAGGACAAAGCCGAACTCGCCCGCCTGCGCCAGCCCCAGCGTGAACAGCCAGCGGTCGCGGCCCTTGAGCTTGAACGCGCGCCCAACGATATAGAGGATGACCCCCTTGAACAGGATCACCAGCAGCGCCAGCCCGATCAGATCGAGCGGATCGGCCAGGAAGAAGCCGACATCGATCCCGGCGCCCACGGTGATGAAGAACAGGCCCAGCAGCAGGCCCTTGAACGGTTCCAGATCGCTTTCCATCTCGTGCCGGAATTCCGAGTTGGCCAGCACCACGCCGGCCAGAAAGGCACCAAGCGCGGGCGACAGGCCCACCAGCGTCATCAGGAACGAAATACCCACCACGATCATCAGCGCCAGCGCGGTATACATCTCGCGCAGGCGGCTGGCATGGATGAAGCGGAACAGGGGCCGGGTCAGGTAGATGCCCGCCAGCACCACGAAGACGACGGCGCCGATGGTGACCAGTGTCACCGCCCAGCCGGGCAGCCCCTCGACCAGCGACAGGCTGGCCTCGTGCCCCGAGCCCGTTTGATGCGCGCGGTTGATCGACCCGTCGCCTGCGAAATGCGCCACCGGCGCGCTGGCCAGCAGCGGTAGAAAGGCGAGGATCGGGATAACCGCGATATCCTGCGTCAACAGGACCGAGAAGGTCGCCCGCCCGCCATTGGTCTGCATCAGCCCCTTTTCCGACAGCGTCTGCAACACGATGGCAGTCGAGCTGAGCGACAAGGTCAGGCCCACGGCCAGCGCCACGCTCCAGGGTTGGCCCGCCACCATCGCGATCACCATGATCGCCAGCGTCGAGACCCCGACCTGAAGCCCGCCGAGCCCCAGCAGCTTGTCTCGCATGTCCCAGAGCGCGCGCGGCTCCAGCTCCAGCCCGATCAGGAACAGCATCATGACAACGCCGAATTCGGCCACATGTTGCAGATCGGCGGTTTCGGCGCCGACCAGCCCCAGAACCGGCCCGATGATCAGCCCCGCCGCCAGATAGCCCAGAACCGAGCCAAGGCCCAGACGGGCCGCCAACGGCACGGCGATGACGGCCGCCGCCAGGTAGATCGTCGCCTGATACAGAAAGCTTTCCATCTCTCTCCCTTGTGCCGCCTCAGGTCGGCAGTGGTGCGTCGCGCTTCAACTGGTCCATCACGATCTGGCTCTGCACCCGGGCCACCGCCGGATGCGGCAGGATCACCTCGTGCAGCAGCCGATTCAGAGCAGGCAAATCGGCGCAATAGACATGCAGCAGATAATCCGCTTCGCCGGTCATCGTCCATGCGCTTGTGATCTCCGGGCGGGAATTCACCATCCGGGCGAATTTGGCCGATTGTTCCGGCCCATGCGTGCCAAGATGCACCTGGATGAAGCCCTGGACATGCAGGCCCAGTTTCAGCGGGTCGAGCTTTGCGGCATAGCCGGTGATGTAGCCCTCGGCCTCCAGCCGCTGGCGCCGGCGGCCCGCCTGGCTGCTGGACAGGTGCAGCATCTCGCCCAGCTGCTGGGCTGTCAGATGCGCGTCCTTTTGCAGGGCATCGAGCAGGCGCAGATCCATCGAATCCAACATGTGCGCGTTTTCCTCGTTTTCTTTGATTTTAGTGCGAATTTCGCGCGCGTAAACGATGGAAGGCCAAAAACAATGCGCAGAATCAGCGTGGCTGAAGTCGTATTCTCGACTCAGCAAATGTTTCGCCGCATCAGGAGACGCACCATGGGTCCTTTCCCGCATAACGCCCCGAAATCCGAAATCACCCCCGAAAACCCCGCCGGTACCGACGGGTTCGAATTTGTCGAATTCGCCCATCCCGAGCCGCAGGTGCTGCGCGACCTGTTCGCGCAGATGGGGTTCAACATGGTCGCCCGCCACAAGGACAAGCCCGGTATCGAGCTGTGGCAGCAGGGGGATGTCACCTATATCCTGAACGCCGAAAAGGGCACGTTTGCTGAAAAATTCATCGAATTGCATGGTCCCTGCGCCCCCTCGATGGGCTGGCGCGTGGTGGATGCGCAGGCGGCCTTCGATCATGCGGTCAAGATGGGCGCCGAACCCTATGAGGGCGACGACAAGACCATGAACGTGCCCGCGATCAAGGGCATCGGCGGCTCGCTGCTCTATTTCATCGATCAGTATTACGACACCTCGCCCTATAATACCGAGTTCGAGTGGCTGAAGCAGTCGAAGCCGCGCGGCGACGGGTTCTTCTATCTCGATCACCTGACCCACAATGTCTTCAAGGGCAACATGGACAAGTGGTTCAAGTTCTACGGCGACCTGTTCAACTTCCGCGAAATCCGCTTCTTTGACATCCAGGGCAAGTTCACCGGGCTTTACAGCCGGGCGCTGACCTCGCCCTGTGGCCGCATCCGTATCCCGATCAATGAAGACCGCGGCGAGACCGGCCAGATCGTGAGCTACCTGAAGAAATACAATGGCGAAGGCATCCAGCACATCGCTGTGGGCACCGACGACATCTACGACTCGGTGGATGCCATCGCGGCCAAGGGGCTGAAATTCATGCCCGGCCCGAACGAGGCCTATTACGACATGTCCTATGACCGGGTTACGGGCCATGACGAGCCCAAGGACCGGATGATGGAACACGGCATCCTGATCGACGGCGAAGGCGTGGTGGATGGCGGTGAAACCAAGATCCTGCTGCAAATCTTCTCGAAGACCGTGATCGGGCCGATCTTTTTCGAATTCATCCAGCGCAAGGGTGACGATGGCTTCGGTGAGGGCAACTTCAAGGCACTGTTCGAAAGCATCGAGCGCGAACAGATCGAAAGCGGCGAGATCGAAGCCGCCGAATAAGGTAGCGGGGAAAGGGGGGCTCTGCCCCCCGATGACAAAATTCGACGAATTTTGTCCTCTCCCCCCGGAGTATTTTGAGCGAAATGAAGGGCGGGGCCGGAAGGCTTCGCCTTTCCTGGTCTCAGCCGCTGGGGATGCGCAGGGTCAGGTTGCGCGAGCCCTTCTGATAGCGCAATTCGCTGTCGCCGATGGCGGTGATGCGGCCACCGTCGATACTGTCGCCGACCTTGACCTTCTTGTAGCGGCCCGAGGGCAGGCGGACCAGCGCGCGGCGATTGGCGGGCGTGCCGTAGACGCCGATCAGGTTCAGGTTGCGCAGGTTGATCGCGTTGTCGAGCGTGGCCTGACGTGCGACCGACGTGGGCGAGGGCGCCTTGGGTTTCACGGTGGCGGCGGCGAAACTGCCGCTGTCATCGGCGTCGGCGCTGCGGTTCAACCCGGCGGTCGAGCCGAGATTGCTGCTGGATGCGGCGGCGGCGGCGGCCAGTTTCTCGGGACGCAGGCGAGGTTTGCGGGCCGTGGCCACTGCCAGCGGGCTGACGGCCTGGGCGCCATCCTCGGCGGCTTCGTCCTGCAGGGCGGCCAGTTGCTCTTGCAGCGATGCGGGACGTGCCTTGGGCCGCAGGCCGGCCAGTTCGCTCAGCGAGCGGCCCCCGAATTGCGACCGCTCGGACTGTTCCACCAGATCGCCGGGGCGGAGTTTGGGGCGCACGCTGGCCAGTCGCTGCTGGGCCACGTCTACCTCGGGTGGGGCTTCGAACCGGACCGGCGGGGCCGGTGGCACCTTGGACGGCCGGCCCGCATAGACCAGGACCCCATCGGGGTTGACCGTGCCATCGGGCGTCGCCTCTACCAGACCGCGCGGGTCCAGATCGAAGCTTTGGCCGGGGGTGGCCGAGGGGGCGCTGCCATCGGGCGCGGCATCGGTGTCGAACCCTGCGACAGGCGGCAAGGCAACCGCATCCTGAAACAGGTCGGTGCGGTCGATGGAGGCGACAAAGAGATCGTTCAATCCGATCAGCCCGGGAACCTCGGGCGGTTCCGGCGCCTCGGACAGAGCAAGCTCCACGGCTTCGGTGCCGCTGGGTTCGGGTTCGTAATCCAGATCCTCGACCTGTTGCGGCTCGACGCGCAGCGCCTCGAGTACGGCACTGTCAGTGCCGCTCAGGCCGGGCAGTTCGGGCGCGTCCTGCGGAGCGACCAGATCCTCGGGGTCCTCGTCGATCGAGGCCGGTGCCTGCGGGACGGCCTGTTCCGGCGTGGCGTCGGATGCTGTCCCGGCCGTTGGCGCTTCGATCGCGGCGGCGGGTGGGGTGGCCAACGGATCGGGATCGCGGAACAGCCCGGTCAGGCCACCTTCGGTAAACAGTGATGCAAAGGCGGCGACGGCTGCGAGAAACAGCAGCAGGCCCACCGTCAGGATCACGCCAAGATAGCGCGGCTTGCCACCGATACCGCCGCTGCGCGCGCCGAAGATGGTCAGCCGCTCGGCCTCTGTCCGGGGCACTTGGTCGGGGCGCTCGGCAGCGGCAAAGGCGGTGACCGGCATCTCTTCGGTCACCGGGCGTGGTGCATCCGACGGAGGGGCACGGTGCGAGGTGAAACCGGTCTCGACCGCGGTTTCGGCATCGGGCGGCATCGGCGCGCTTTCGGCCGGCGGCACGGGGGGCACATCGGTTTCGAAGGGCGGCGGAGCCTCTTGATCAGGGGGGTGCGTTGGCGTGGCAACGACGGGCGGTGTGGTTGCGGTCTCGGTCTCGGCCGGTTCGGTGTCCGGTTTGGCGCGTCGGCTGGAAAAGCTGATCGCCGGAGCGGCGGGTGCTTCGACGGTGGGCGGGGCAGGAGGCTCGGTATCGGGAAACACTGCCGGGCCGATCACCACAACCGCGATGCCGTCAGGCTCTACCGCCTCGTCACCAACCAAGTCGCGGGTGGTGCTGGCGGGGCCGAAGAAAGGTTCGCCCAAAAAGGAATTGTCGCCCGGAACCGCGACAAAGCTGACCGGGTTGAACCCGTGTTCGGTGGCAAAGGCCTCGGCCTCGTCCAGCGTCTCGCGGGCAACGGCGGCCACATGGGTCACCTCGCCGTCGGGCGAGGTGTCATAGGTCAGTTCGTCCAGCTCATAGGGGGTGGCGGCGGCGACCTCCTGTTCGATCAGGGCATGGCGGGTTTCGCCCTTGAACGGGCCGGTCTCGACGGACAGATAGCGGATCTGCTCGTTGGGCAGGATCAGCTTGCACTGCAGATCCGGTTCCAGCCGCAACGCATCCTTGCGCAAGCCGCGCAGCGCCGCCGCCAGATCGGGTGCGTCCAGCGCGACCGCGCCCACCTTTCGCCAGCCACCGGCGGCGCGATGCAAGAGCGTGATCCCCTCGAAGGAAAGCGACAGCGCAAAGGCGGGTTTCATGTGACCTGTCTAACCGTTCCTGAATGGCTTGGGGCCCCCACTGGCGAGCGCCACGGCGCGACATTAAAGCAGAGATTTGCCGAGGGAAAGAATTACTCCGGTTTTCCCCTTGTCGCGCGACATGCCGCCACCCCATCTTTGATGGCGAGGATAGCAGGAGAACATAAATGAGAACATTGATTTTTCTGGTGGCGGCCTTGCTTTTCGCGGCCGTCGGGCTGGCCCGCGCGGATGAGCAACCCGGCCATATCACCGTGACGGGGATCGGCACCGTGGAAACGGTGCCCGACATGGCGGTGATCACCCTGGGCGTCACCCACGAGGCCAAAGAGGCGCGCGCGGCGCTGCTGGCCACGTCGGAAGCGGTGCAGCAGGTCTTTGACCGGCTGGCCGAGATGGGTATCGAGGCGCGCGACATGCAGACCAGCGACCTGTCGCTGTCGCCGGTCTGGTCCAACCGCGCCTCGAGCAGCGAGCCGCCGAAGATCACCGGCTTTCAGGCCTCGAACCGGGTGACGGTGCGGGTGCGTGACCTGGCGGCGCTGGGCGGTATCCTGGACGCGGTGGTCAGCGACGGGGCCAACACGTTCAACGGGCTGGAATTCGGCGTCAAGGACCCCAAGCCGCTGCGCGACCAGGCGCGCGCCAAGGCGGTGGCGGATGCGCAGGACCGCGCCCGGCAACTGGCCGAGGCGGCGGGGGTCGAACTGGGCCGGGTGGTGTCGATCTCGGAACAGTCCCATGACCCGCAGCCGCGCCCGATGATGCGTATGGCGGCCATGGCCGAGTCCATGGATGTGCCGGTTGCCGGTGGTGAAATCGGGCTGAGCGGCAGCGTCACCATGGTGTTCGAGATCCGGCAATGAGCCGCTTTGCGGGCGGCCTGCCGCCCGCATCGACCCTGCATTGACCATGGCGCAGGGTCGCGCCACTCTGTCCCGAACCTGACTCGGAGACTGTGATGGCCGCGCCGCTGGTAATCCGAAATCGCAACTTTCGACTGCTCTTCACCGCGGGCGCCCTGACCAATCTGGGTGACGGGGTGCTGGTGCTTGCGCTGCCCTGGCTGGCGGCGCTGATGACGCGGGATGCGGTGGCGATTGCCGCCGTGGCGGCGGCGGCGCGGCTGCCCTGGCTGCTCTTTGCCCTGCCTGCGGGCGTGATCATCGACCGCAGCGACCGGCGCAAGCTGATCGCGCGGGCCGATCTGATGCGGGCGGGCATCGTGCTGTCCATCCTGCTTTTGGCCTTGGGGGAACCGGCGCCGGGCGCGATCTGGGCGCTGGCGGGGCTGGCCTTTCTGCTGGGTTCGGCCGAGGTGCTGCGCGACAATGCCGCCCAGACCATCCTGCCAGCGCTGGTTGATGCGCAGGATCTGGAGGCCGCAAATGGCCAGCTCTGGAGCACCGAGCAGTTGACGGGCCAGTTCATCGGCCCGCCGCTGGCCGGCGTGCTGATCTCGGCCGGGATCGCGGTGCCCTTTGGCCTGGATGTGGCGGTTCTGGTGCTGGCCGCCGGTCTGGTCTGGCTGATCTCGCTGCCACCGCAGGTGCCCAGCCGGGCGCGGTTCCGTCAGGCATTGGCCGAGGGTATCGCCTTCATGCGCGGCGACGCGCTTCTGTTGCGGCTGGCGGTGGTGCTGGGACTGGCCAATTTCATCGCCATGGCCACGATCACAGTGCAGGTCCTCTTCGCGCAAGAGGTGCTGGGCCTCGGGCCCTCGCAGTACGGGCTGGTGCTGTCGGCGGGCGCGGTGGGCGCGATCTGCGGTAGCCTGCTGGCGCCGCGCGCCATGCGACTGATCGGCACGCAAGCCTGCCTGTTCCTGTCGATCGCTGTCTGGGGCGTGGGCTATGCCAGCATCGGCCTGTCGAACAGCGGCTGGATGATGGGTCTGGCGCTGACGGCGATCATGGCGGCGGCGATGCTGTGGAACGTGATCACCGTATCCTGGCGGCAACGGCGCATCCCGCCCGCCATGCTGGGCCGCGTGAATAGCATCTATCGTTTCTTCGGCTGGGGCTCGATGCCGCTGGGGGCGCTGGCAGGCGGCGCGGTGGTGGCGCTGGCCGAACAGCAGATGAGCCGCGAACTTGCGCTGCGCGCGCCCTTCCTGTTGGCGGGCCTGTGCTGCCTGGCGCTGCTGGCCTATGCTCTGGCGCGGCTGCGGCTGGAATGAAAAGGGCGGCCGCTGAGGGCCGCCCCGCTTCCGGTCAGTCGGTGGCCTTGGCCAGCGCCTGATCCAGATCGGCGATCAGATCGTCGGCATCCTCGATCCCGATCGAGACGCGCACCACGTTCGGCCCGGCGCCCGCCGCTTCCTGCTGCTCGGGTGTCAGCTGGCGGTGTGTGGTCGAGGCCGAATGGATGATCAGCGAGCGCGCGTCGCCCAGGTTGGCCACATGGCTGAAGATCTCGAGCGCATTGACCAGCTTGACGCAGGCCTCGTAGCCGCCCTTGACCGCAAAGGTGAAGAGCCCGCCAGCGCCCTTGGGATAGCAGCGCTCTGCCCGTTCGGCATAGGGCGAGGAGGGCAGGCCGGCATAGGTGACATAATCGACGCGCGGATCGGCCTCGAGCCAGGCGGCGACCTTCTTTGCGTTCTCGACATGGCGTTGCATGCGCAGGCTCAGCGTCTCGATCCCCATCAGCGTGTAATGGGCGGCCTGCGGGTTCATCGTCATCCCGAGGTCGCGCAGCCCGATGGCAATGCCGTGGAAGGTATAGGCGAGCGGGCCAAAAGTCTCGTGGAACTTGAGCCCGTGATAGGCCGGTTCCGGCGCGCTGAGCGAGGGGAACTTGTCACTGGCCGACCAGTCGAAACGGCCGGAATCGACAACGCAGCCGCCGGTGACGGTGCCGTTGCCGGTCAGGTATTTGGTGGTGGAATGCACCACCAGCGAGGCGCCATGTTCGAACGGGCGGCACAGATAGGGGGTGGCGCTGGTATTGTCGATGATCAGCGGCACGCCGGCGGCATCGGCTACATCGGCCACCGCGCGGATATCGGTCACATAGCCGCCCGGATTGGCGATAGATTCGCCGAATACCGCGCGGGTATTGTCATCGATGGCCTCGCGCAGCGCGTCGAGATCGTCGAAATCGACGAACTTGGCCGACCAGCCGAACCGTTTGATGGTCTGGCTGAACTGGGTCACGGTGCCGCCATAAAGCCGGGTCGAGGCCACCACGTTGCAGCCCGGCTGCATCAGCGGGAACAGCGCCATGATCTGCGCCGCGTGGCCCGAGGAACAGCAGACCGCACCGACACCACCCTCGAGCGTGGCGATACGTTCCTGCAATACGGCCACGGTGGGGTTGGTCAGGCGGGAATAGATGTAACCCACCTCTTGCAGGTTGAAGAGGGCTGCGGCGTGATCGGCATCGCGGAACACATAGGCCGTGGTCTGATAGATCGGCGTCTGCCGCGCGCCGGTGGCCGGGTCGGGCCTGCTGCCGGCGTGGATCTGCAAGGTGTCGAAGCCGTAGCTGGGGGTATCGGACATGGGTGGGGTCTCCCTTTGGAAAAGTCTTGCAGCGATCTCTAAGCGATGCGCGCGCGCCAGACAACATTGGCCCGCATGCGGCGGGAGCGGGACCAAGGATTTCCTGAAATCCTTGTCCACAGGATTTTGGAAAATCCTGTGCAAGCGCCTGGAACAGGCGCTTGGTCAAAGTGTCTTTCGACACTTTGGATCGTTGCCGTGCGCTCAGGTCTTTTCGGCGACGGGGCCGTCCTGTTTCACCCATTCGGTGAAACCGCCTTCGAGATGCATGACCGGGGCAAGGCCCATCCCCTGCGCGGCCTGGGCCGCCAGCGCCGAACGCCAGGCGCTCGCGCAGTAGAACACGTAAGTCTTGTCCTGGTTGAAGACGGGTTTGTGATAGGGGCTGTCCGGGTCGATCCAGAATTCCAGCATACCACGCGGGCAGGAAAAGGCACCCGGGATCATGCCGCTGCGCTGCACTTCGCGAATATCGCGCAGATCGACGAACACATGATCCGGATCGTCATAGAGCGCCTTGGCCTCGGCCACCGGCAGGGTTGCGACCCGCGCGTTGGCCTCTGCCAGCAAGGTCTTGATTCCCTTTGTGATCTTCTGTGCCATTATCTGCCCCTCCGATTGTCGCTCAGGCTGGCGCAAATGGTGACAAAGCTCAAGAGGGGTTGCCGCCGTGTGTCCCTCCGCTAGGGTCTGGCGCGGACAAGAGGGAGCCGAGACATGAAAACGAGACCGCTGGGCCGCACCGGCATCGAGGTAAGTACGCTGTGCCTGGGCACCATGACCTTTGGCAGCCAGACAAGCGAGGCCGACAGCCATGCCCAGATCGAGCGCGCCCTGGCCGCCGGGATCACCTTTGTCGATACCGCCGAGATGTATCCGGTGAACCCGGTCCGCAAGGAAACCGTCGGCCGCAGCGAAGAGATCATCGGCAGTTGGAACCGGGCCAACCCGGCCCGGCGCGGCGACTTTGTACTTGCGACCAAGCATTCCGGCGCGGGTATGGCACATTTCCGCGATGGTGCGCCGATCTCGGGTCAGACCATTGCCGCGGCGGTCGAGGGCTCGCTGAAACGGCTGGGGACCGATCATATCGACCTTTATCAATTCCACTGGCCCAATCGCGGCAGCTACATGTTTCGGCAGAACTGGCGCTATGACCCGTCGGGGCAGGATGCGGGTTCGGTGCTGGAGAACATGACCGATTGCCTTGAGGCGCTGCAACGCGAGGTCGATCGCGGCACCATCCGCGCCTTTGGTCTGTCGAACGAAAGCGCCTGGGGGACCGCGCAATGGCTGCGGCTGGCCGAGGCCGGGCACGGGCCGCGGGTCGCATCGGTACAGAACGAATACTCGCTGCTTTGCCGCCTCTACGATACCGACATGGCCGAGCTGAGCGTGAACGAGGATGTGGGGCTGATGGCCTTTTCACCGCTTGCGGCGGGGTTCCTGACCGGCAAGTATCAGCGCGGTGCGGTGCCCGAGGGCTCGCGCATGTCGCTGGTGCCTGAGATGGGCGGACGCAAATCCGAGCGGGTGTTCGATGCGGTCGACGCCTATCTGGACATTGCCCGCCGGCACGGGATCGACCCGGTGCATATGGCGCTGGCCTGGTGTCGGACCCGGCCCTTCATGATGTCAGCGATCTTTGGGGCCACCACCCTGGCGCAACTCGATCATGTGCTGGCCGGTGCCGATCTGACCCTGTCGGATGAGATTCTGGACGAGATCGCGCGCGCCCACAAGGCGCATCCGATGCCCTATTGAGCGGGGCGGGGGCGCTGCCCCCGGCCTACAAAATTCGTCGAATTTTGTAGGCTCCCCCGGAGTATTTGTTGCGGAATGAAGATCAGGGTGCGGCGGGCTGGGCGCGGGCCTGTCGCAGATCGCGCGCGGATTGGCCGTGTTGGGTGCGAAAGGCGCGGGCAAAGCTCGATTGCGAGGTAAAGCCGGTGGCCTGTGCCACTTCCATCAGCGGCATGTCGGTGTCGGTCACCAGCCGTCGTGCCTCGGCCAGGCGCAGTTGCAGGTAGTGATCCTGTGGCGTGGTCCCCAGCCTCAGGCGGAACTGTTGTTGCAGCGTGCGCGGGCTGGTGCCCAGGGTCTCGGCGATTTCGGTCAGCGACAGCGGCTCGTCCAGTGCCGCCTCCATCAGCGCATTGGCCCGCGCGGTCAGCTTGTTGTGGCGGTGCGGGGCGCCGGTGCGGCGCTGCGGGGTGCCGGGCTGAGGCGCGCCCTCGTAAAGGAACAGCCCGGCCACCCGCGCGGCAAAGCCCGCGCCGTGGCGCGCGGCGATGATATGCAGCATCATCTCGATCGCGGGCATCGCCCCGCCCGAGGTGAGCCGTGTGCCCGAGACGGCAAAGCGGTCGTGGCGCACGTCGATCGCCGGGAACCGGCTGGCGAAATTGTCCAGATCCTCCCAATGAGTGGTGGCGGCGTGACCGTCGAGCAGGCCGGCCTCGGCCAAGAGCCACGGGCCGCCGTCGATCCCGGCCAGCGTGGCGCCGCTCGCCGCGATCCGGCGCAGCCCGGCGAGCAGGCTGGGCGTGGCGTGGCGTGCCAACTGGAACCCTGCCACCACGATCAGCAGATCGCAGGTTTCGAGCCGCGCCAGCGGCAGGCCGGGCACCATCAACCCGCAGGTCAGCCGTGCGGGCGCGTCGGTTGCGGTGACATAGTCCCAGTCGAAGGCATGGCGGTCGGCCAGCCGGTTGGCGGCGCGCATCGGATCCACCGCGGCGGCAAAACTGAGCGTGTTGCAATCGTCCAGCACCAGAAGCGCGCATTTCAGCGCGCGGTGTTCCGGCTGGAGAATGTTTTTTGCGGATTTCATCAAGTTCGATTCGCATTCTGGCAAGTGGTCGCCGCAAGGCTGCGCCAGAGTCGCACACAACGCAAATCGGAATCCGGGGACAAATCTGGGGACAACCCCGGGGAGAAACCGGTAAAAACAAGGGAAAACCGACATGCCTCTGGAAATGAACCGCGAGGTCTTCATCACCTGCGCCGTCACCGGCTCGGGCGGCACCCAGGATCGCAGCCCGCATGTGCCGCGCAGCCCCAAGCAGATCGCCGAGAGCGCGATTGCGGCGGCCAAGGCGGGGGCGGCGGTGGTGCATTGCCATGTGCGCGACCCCGAGACGGGGGCGCCTTCGCGCCGGCTGGACCTGTATCGCGAGGTGACCGACCGTATCCGCGATGCCGAGGTCGATGTGGTGCTGAACCTGACCGCCGGCATGGGTGGTGACATGATATTCGGCGATGTCGAAAACCCGCTGCCGCTGCGTGAAAAGGGCACCGACATGGTCGGCGCCACCGAGCGCGTGGCGCATGTGGCCGAATGCCTGCCCGAGATCTGCACGCTCGACTGCGGCACCATGAACTTTGCCGAGGCCGATTACGTGATGACCAACACGCCCGGTATGCTGACCGCCATGGGCCGGATGATGACCGAACTGGGCGTCAAGCCCGAGATCGAGGCGTTTGACACCGGCCACCTGTGGTATGCCAAGCAACTGGTCAAGGATGGCGTGCTGGACGGGCCGGCTCTGGTGCAGCTCTGCATGGGTGTGCCATGGGGCGCGCCCGATGACCTCAATACCTTCATGGCGATGGTCAACAACGTGCCCGACGACTGGACCTTCAGCGCCTTCTCTTTGGGGCGCAACCAGATGGCCTATGCCGCGGCGTCGGTGCTGGCGGGGGGCAACGTGCGCGTCGGGCTCGAGGATAACCTCTGGCTCGACAAGGGCGTGCTGGCCGAGAACTGGCAACTGGTTGAACGGGCCGCGGGCATCGTGTCGAACATGGGCGCGCGGGTGATCGGGCCGCAGGAGGTGCGCGAAAAGCTGGGCCTGGTGAAACGCGCACCGGTGGCGAAGTGACCCGGCTGGCGGCGGCGTTTGCGGCTGTCTTCGCCCTTGCCGCGTCTGTGGCAGGGGCCGAGACCTATCGCGACCGCTCGGTCGAGATCAACGCGGTGCCGGCGCTGGACATCGACCGCTATCTTGGCCGCTGGTACGAGATCGCGCGCTTTCCCAACCGGTTCGAAGAGGGCTGCGTCGGTGTCACCGCCGATTATGCCCTGCGCGACGACGGGAAGGTGACTGTGATCAACACCTGCCGCAAGGGCGCGCTCGACGGGCCGGTGACCACGGCTGAAGGTGTGGCGCGGGTCGAGGGGCCGGGCAAGCTGTCGGTCACCTTCGTGCCCTGGCTGCCCTTTGCGCGCGGCGACTACTGGGTTCTCTATATCGACGAGGGCTACACCGTTGCCGCCATCGGCACCCCGCGCGGCAAGACGGGTTGGATCCTGGCGCGCGAGCCCCGGATCGGCGCCGACATGCGCGCCCGGGCCGAGGCGGCGCTGACCGCCAGTGGCTATGACACGAGCAAACTGATCGACGTGGCGCAAGACCCGCGTTGAAACACGGAACATGGACAAAGAAGGAGAGGCCGTCATGACAACGGCTGCAATCATCGGTGGCGGCGTGATCGGCGGCGGCTGGGCCGCGCGCTTTCTGCTCAACGGCTGGGATGTTCGGGTGTTCGACCCCGACCCGCAAGCCGAACGCAAGATCGGCGAGGTGCTGGCCAATGCCCGCCGTTCGCTGCCCGGTCTCAGCGACATGCCGCTGCCGCCCGAGGGCAAGCTCAGCTTTCACACCGATCTGGCTGAGGCGGTGGCAGGGGCCGCGTGGATCCAGGAGAGCGTGCCCGAGCGGCTGGACCTCAAGCTCAAGGTCTATCGTTCGATCCAGGAGGCCTGCGATCCGGATGCGATCCTTGGCTCCTCGACCTCTGGCTTCAAGCCTAGCGAATTGCAGGAGGGCGCGCTGCGCCCCGGTCAGATCGTGGTGACGCACCCGTTCAACCCGGTCTACCTGCTGCCGCTGATCGAATTGGTGACGACGCCGGAAAACAGCCCCGAGATGATCGAGCGCGCCAAGGAGATCATGCGCGGACTGGGTCAGTTCCCGCTGCATGTGCGCAAGGAGATCGACGCCCATATCGCCGACCGCTTTCTGGAGGCCGTCTGGCGCGAGGCGCTGTGGCTGGTCAAGGACGGCATCGCCACCACCGAAGAGATCGATGAGGCGATCCGCATGGGGTTCGGCATCCGCTGGGCGCAGATGGGCCTGTTCGAGACCTATCGCGTGGCGGGCGGCGAGGCGGGGATGAAGCATTTCATGGCGCAGTTCGGCCCCTGCCTCAGCTGGCCCTGGACCAAGCTGATGGATGTGCCCGAATTCACCGATGAGCTGGTCGACCTGATCGCGGGCCAGTCGGATGCGCAATCGGGGCACCATACGATCCGCGAACTGGAACGCATCCGCGACAACAACCTTGTCGGCATGATGCGGGCGCTCAAGGCGCAGAACTGGGGTGCGGGTGCGGTGCTGAACACGCATGACGCGGCGTTGAAGCCCAAGGCGCTGCCCGATCTGGAGACCGCCGACCTGAGCCAGCCGATCCTGACCTTGTCGCGCGCGGTGCCGCTCGACTGGACCGATTACAACGGCCACATGACCGAGTCGAAATACCTGGAGGCCTTTGCCAATTCCACCGACCGGTTCATGGAGATCCTCGGCTGCGACGCCGACTACATCGCCAATGGCGGCAGCTATTTCACCGCAGAAACCCATATCCGCCATCTGGACGAGACTCACGCAGGCGCGCGGATCCGGGTCGAAACCCAGATGTTGCTGGGGCAGGGCAAGAAGCTGCACCTGTTCCATCGCATGTACGAGGGCGACAAGCTCTTGGCCACCGGTGAGAGCTTCCTGCTGCATGTGAGCCTGGAAACCCGCAAACCCTGCGCGCCTTCGCCCGCGATCGAGGCCGCCATGGCCCGCATCGCAGAGGCGCAGGCGGGCCTGCCGTACCCCGAAGGCGCGGGCAGCGCGATCCGGAAACCGGCATGAGCGCGCGCGTTCTGATCACCGCTGGTGCCGGCGGCATCGGCCGCGCCATGGCCGAGGCCTTTGACGCGGCGGGGGCGCAGGTCTGGATCGCGGATGTGGACCAGGCGGCGCTGGCCGCCTGTCCCGCCCACTGGCGGCAGAGTGTGGTCGATGTGGCGGATGAGGCCTCGGTCGCGGCGCTCTTTGCCGACATCGAGGCCGACTGGGGCGGGCTTGATACGCTCTGTTCCAATGCGGGGATCGCCGGGCCTACCGCGCTTGTCGAGGATATGCCGCTCGACGGCTGGCGCGCCTGTATCGCCGTCAATCTCGACGGTGCATTTCTATGTGCCAAATACGCCGCCCCGTTGCTGAAACGGCAGGGCGCGGGCAGCATCGTCATCACCTCTTCCACCGCCGGGCAATACGGTTTTCCCTATCGCGGGCCCTATGCGGCGGCGAAATGGGGGGTGATCGGCCTGGCCAAGACGCTGGCAATGGAACTGGGCCCGCACGGGGTCCGCTGCAACGTGATCTGTCCCGGTTCGGTCGAAGGACCGCGGATGGAGGGCGTGCTGGCGCGCGAGGCGGCCGCCAAGGGCATGACCCGCGATCAGGTCTATGCGGGTTACGCCTCGGGCACCTCGATGGGCCGCTTCGTCGAAGCGGCGGACATCGCCAACATGGCGGTGTTTCTGGGGTCTGACGCGGCGCGGCTGGTGTCGGGGCAGGTGATTGCGGTCGATGGCCATACGGTGAACCCCGACCCCAAGGTCTGACCGGGGCGCACCGGCGCAACCGCGCGGGGACAAGGTTTGGCACAAACCTTGTGGACACGATTTCTTTGAAATCGTGCGACCGTCGCGCCTTGCGGAGAGGCCATCGGGTACAAGGACCACATGTTGGTCCCCAACCACGGTTTCCATGGCTACCCCAGAGTGTCGGCGCCGTGTTTCAGGATGATCGGTACGATCAGGTCCTCTTCATCCTCAAGATGGCGGCCGATCATCCGCTCCAGATCACCCAACCCAGTCAGCAGCGCCCCGGCGCTGGTGCGGGCGTCTGGGCCATTGGCCGCCTGGATCGCCCCATTGGCCTGTTCCACGAACCGGTTCAGCAGCCCGTCCAGCGCATGGTGGTCCGCGTCCAACAGGTCGAACCCCGTCTCGATACGGCGGTCCTTGGTCCTGAGCAGGGGAAAATAGTGCTGGTCCTCGATCTGGTGATGCCCATGCAACTGGTTCACGAACATGCCGCCATAGCGCGCGATGCCCTGCGCGAACCGTGCCGCGTCCCGCTCGGCATCCAGGAAGGCGCGCGTCTCGGCCTGCATATGCGCCATGATCTGGCGGAACATCATATGGCGCTCCAGCCAGAAACTGACCAGACCGTGAAAGTTGGGATCGGCCTGCCAACTCTCGCGCGGATGCGCCTCAAGCAGCACCCGCAGCGCCTCGGGGAGGCCTGTCCTGTTATCGAAATGAAAACTGTTCATGTCGGCCGATATAGACCATCTGCCGAAAGCCGGTAGCCTTTCGACGGATTCGCGACCGAGAAATAATCAGGTCTAGCTCTGGTTGGCGCCGCGCATCTGGCGGATCGCACGGCGTACCGCCTGCCAGCTCTGCGCCTCGTCCTGATTGCCCAGGGCCTTGCAGTGCTGCTCTTTCTGTGCTGCTTCGGCCTCGGCCTTGTCACCATGCGCGGCATAGAGCGCACGGGCATATTCTGCGGTCTGGATGGTGTCCATTCGGGGCTCCTCCATAAGCGGTTACGATTACCTCGGACGATCAGTATAGCACAAAACCCGGTCCTGCGCAGGACACGCCTGCGGTTCAGCCCGGAATCGCCGCCCTGAGCCGACGCAGATGGGCTGGCAGGTCGCGCGCGGTCAGATCCGCCTCGCGCACCAGCGTGTCGAACTGGCGGGTAAAGACCTCGATCCGGTCGCGGTCGCGAAAGGCCATGTAGTGGCTGCCCGCGTAGAACACGCAGAGCAGAGGGCCGAATATGGTCATCGGCGCCGAATAAAGCCGCTTGGCGTCGTAGAGATAGATGCGCAGCCGGGGATAGAGCTGTTCGCAAAGCGCCAGCAGATGGTCGATCTGTTCTCGCCGCACCGCCGGGTCGAGGCCTCGGTAATAGCCCGCGCCCTGGGCAAAGCTCTCCAGCTCGAACAGGGGCATGGCGATCTCGTAATCCGACTGGGCGCTGCGCATCCAGGCCAGCCGGTCCTCGGACGCGCCGATGGCCTGATCGGCCGTCCGGCCCAGATGCGGCGCATATTCCCATTCCAGCACCGCGCGGGTCTTGAGCATGTCGGGCAGGGCGGCGGGCACATAACGGATCTTGTAGCCTGCCGCCTCGCGGTGCCATTCATAGATGCGCTCGTCGACCAGCGCGCGCGGCGCCTCGGTCATTGTCAGCGAACTGGCCAGCAGTTCCGCCGCGCTTTCCGGTCGGTCCGACAAGCCCAGCAGCCAATCCGTAGATACCCCAAGCGCCGAGGCACAGGCGCCCACCACATGCCCATTGGGCAGCCGCGCACCGCTATCGGTCAGCAGTTGCGAAATCGTGGACCGGTCCACCCCCACATCGCGAGCCAATGCGCTTTGCGTGATCTGGCGCAGTTCCATCGCGCGGATCAGGCGCTGGCGGAACTGGGCGGCGCGATCTCGTTTGTCCATTCTATCCAACATGTGTTTATAAATATCACATTCGATGAATTTTGTTAATCATATTCAGAATTCTCACGCTGCGCGCCGCCGGATAACAAATTCGTGAACATGACAATGGAGGACATATGGACACGCGGCAGAGATCGGTGGTCAAGGCAGTGGTCTGGAACCTGCTGGGGCTGGTCACCATGACGCTGGTGGGGCTGGTGGCGACCGGATCGGTGGCGTTGGGCGGTACGCTGGCACTGGTGAACACGGCACTGGGTTTCACCCTCTACCTGGTCTACGAACGTGTCTGGGCCGGCATCCGCTGGGGCCGCCATGTCTGAGCCGCGCCTGCCCGAGCGCGCCGAATGGGGCACTTTCGCGCTGATCCTCGCCTGCTATGCCGCCTGGCTCTTGGTGATCTTCGGGCTGGCCGGGCTGTCGCTCTGGCTCGCCATTCCGGCGATGGGGCTGGTTGCGGCGCTGCATTCCTCGCTGACGCATGAGGCGCTGCATGGTCACCCGTTCCGCTATCGCTGGCTGAACGAGGCGCTGATGGCGCTGCCGCTGACGCTGTGCATCCCCTACAACCGGTTCCGCGACCTGCACCTGGCCCATCACCTGGATGCGAACCTGACCGACCCCTATGACGACCCCGAGAGCAACTATCTCGACCCCGCCATCTGGTCGCGCCTGCCGGGCTGGCAGCGGCGCCTCTATGCGCTGAACAACACGCTGGCGGGGCGCATGGTGCTGGGGCCGCTGATCGGAACCGCCTGTTTCCTGCGTGACGAGGCGCGCGGCGCGCTGCGCGGCGACCGCGCGATCCTCTTGGCCTGGGCGCTGCACCTGCCCGGCATGGCGGTGGTGCTCTGGGTGGTAACCCTGTCACCGATGCCCATTTGGGCCTTTGCGCTCTCAGCCTATATCGGGCTGGGCCTGCTCAAGATCCGCACCTTTCTGGAACATCGCGCGCATGAGAAATCGCGCGCCCGCACCGTGGTGATCGAGGATCGGGGGCTGTTGGCGTTCCTTTTCCTCAACAACAATTACCACGTGGTGCATCACATGAACCCGGGCGCCCCCTGGTATGCGCTGCCCGCGCTCTATCGGGCGGGCAAGGAGCGGTATCTCAGTTGCAACGAGGGCTACAGCTACGCCTCTTATGCCGAGGTGTTCCGCCGCTATTTCTGGCGCGCCAAGGATCCGGTGCCGCATCCGCTCTGGCCAAAGCCCTGATTTGAGGCCACAAGAGGCGCATGAGCCTCTGGATCCCTGTCACCCTCGCCGCCGCGCTGTTTCAGACCGTGCGGTTCATGCTGCAAAAATCGCTGGCGACGGTGAAACTGTCGGCCTCCGGCGCCACCTTTGCCCGCTTCCTCTATTCCGCGCCGCTGGCACTGGCGGGGCTCTTGATTGCCACCACCGCCGGTGGTTTTGATCTGCCGGAGCTGGGACCACGGTTCTGGCTGTTTGTCGCCATCGGCGGCACCGCCCAGATCCTTGCCACCATCTGCGTGGTGGCACTGTTCAAGCAACGCAACTTTGCCGTCGGCATCACCTTCAAGAAGACCGAGGTGATCCAGACCGCGATCGTCGGCTTTGTCATTCTGGGAGAGGGCGTGTCCTTCGGCGCGCTGGGTGCCATCTTGCTGGGGCTGGCAGCGGTGCTGCTCTTGTCGAAAACGCCCGGAGGATCTGGCGCCTGGTGGCGGCATCTGACCAACCGTGCCTCGCAACTGGGGCTGGGCTCGGGCGTTCTGTTTGCCTTTTCGGCGGTGAGCTACCGGGCGGCCTCGCTGGAACTGGGCGATCTCACGCCCTGGTTCCGGGCACTGGTGACGCTGGCCGCGGTGGTCTCGTTCCAGCTGGTGTCGATGGCGCTCTGGCTCTGGTGGCGCGACCGGGCGCAGCTGGCCGCCGTCTGGGCCACGCGGAACACCGGCGCCTTTGTCGGGCTCACCAGCCTGGGCGGGTCGTTCTGCTGGTTTCTCGCCTTCACGCTTCAGAACGCGGCCTATGTCAAGGCGCTGGGGCAGGTGGAGCTGATCTTCAGCCTGATGGCCTCGACCCTGTTTTTCCGGGAAAGGATCACTGGGCGCGAGATTGCGGGCATCGCGCTGCTCGGCCTGTCGATCCTGGCATTGGTGCTGGCGATCTGACCCGAGAGCGGGGCGCTCCCGCCCCCGGCCTGGTGCTCTCTGCGAGAGCCCCGTCCGGCGTTGGGCCGGGCCGCGCGTGCCGCGCGGCGGTCTTTTGCGAGGCGCTGCCTCGCGCTCCGGAGTATTTCTGACCAGAAAGAAGCCTGATCTGTCCAAGCCTCTTCATTTCGCCAAAAATACTCCGGGGGAGTCCGCAGGACGGGGGCAGCGCCCCCTTGCGCCCGCTCAGCTGGCGCGCCGCTCCTCGAAGCTGAGCGCGATGAAGCTGGGCAGGTGATCTCCCATCCCAACCACTTTGGCGCCGCGGTCTTCCTTGCGGTCGCGGCGGTCGTCGCCCTTGCGGCTGCGCGGCTCGCGCTTGTCGGTTTCGGGCTTGTCGGTCTCGCTGCGTCTCGGTTTTTCGGCTTCGCTGCGGCGGGATTTGTCGGCCTTGACCGGTTTTTCCTCGCGGCGGGGTTTCGCCTCGGCCCTTTCCTCGGTCTTGGCCGGGTTTTCGAGACGCGGGATCTCCTTCTGGATCAGCTTCTCGATGGCATCGAGCGCCTTTTCGTCACGCGGGATGCAGAGCGTGATCGCCTTGCCGTCGCGGCCCGCGCGGCCGGTGCGGCCGATCCGGTGCACGTAATCCTCGGGGTGGCCCGGCACGTCGAAGTTGAACACATGGCTCACCGAGGGCACATCCAGCCCGCGTGCGGCCACGTCCGAGGCCACCAGCAGGCGCAGTTTGCCTTCGCGGAACCCGTCCAGCGTCCGGGTGCGCTGGCTCTGATCCAGGTCGCCGTGGATCGGCGCCGCATCATAGCCGTATTTTTGCAGCGATTTCGCGACGATATCCACATCCGTCTTGCGGTTGCAGAAGATGATCGCGTTGGTGCATTTCTCGCCCTCGGCGTCGATCAGCGCCCGCAGAACGGCGCGTTTTTCGCTCGCTTCGCGGTCGCGGCGCGAGCCCTTGAACAGCACCACGCCCTGTTCGATGGTTTCGGATGCCGTGGCCTGGCGGGCGACCTCGATCCGTGCGGGCGCGCTGAGGAAGGTATTGGTGATCCGCTCGATCTCGGGCGCCATGGTGGCCGAGAAGAACAGCGTCTGCCGGGTAAAGGGGGTCAGGCTGAAGATACGCTCGATATCGGGGATGAATCCCATGTCGAGCATCCGGTCGGCCTCGTCCACCACCATGATCTGCACGCCGGTGAGCAAGAGCTTGCCGCGTTCGAAATGATCGAGCAACCGGCCCGGCGTGGCGATCAGCACGTCGACGCCCCGGTCGATCAGCGCATCCTGCTCCTTGAAGCTGACACCGCCAATGAGCAGCGCCTTGGTCAGTTTCAGGTGCTTGGTATAGGTGTCGAAATTCTCGGCCACCTGCGCGGCCAGTTCCCGTGTCGGACACAGGACCAGGCTGCGCGGCATCCGCGCCCGGGCGCGTCCACGGGCCAGCAGCGTGATCATCGGCAGCGTGAAACTGGCGGTCTTGCCGGTGCCGGTCTGGGCGATGCCCAACACGTCGCGACCCTCGAGGGCGGGCGGGATAGCGCCTGCCTGGATCGGAGTCGGCGTTTCATAGCCGGCCTCGTCGATGGCCTTGAGTACTTTGGGATTGAGGTTCAGTTCAGAAAATTTTGTCATGGGTGTCCGATGTTTGCGGACACTATTCGGGCCCGCACGTCTGTCGTATCGCCGGGTCCGTGCGACCTGATTGCGCGTCTTTCGCGTAACGGCTGGGCGGGGCATATCAAAAAGCCCGGCCAGCGTCAAATGTTGCGCATGCAGCACCGGCTTCGAGCGTCTTTGTTTCCATTCCGGAAACAGGTTGCTGTCAAAGGGGAAACTGTTTGAGCAGCGCCGCATCGAGGTCGAGCGGACGGTGCTTGAGCATGCCCTCGGCCCGCAACCGCGCCCGGCCTTCGGGGGTGGTTGCGTTCAACTCGTCGAAGAAGGCGCGCAAACCGGCTTCGCCTTCCTCTTCCTCGATACCGCTCAGCAGTTCGTGCATGCTCAGTCCGCCCGCCTCACGCGGGACATTGGGGGCCAGGTCAGGGCGATAGGACCCTTTGGCGATGCGATAGCGATAGGCGGCGATCCAGTGATCCCAATCGGCGCCGTGCCGGTGGCAAAGGTCGACCGTGTCCAACTCCACCTGGTGCGGGTTCATTACCTTGTTGCGAAAGATGTTGTGAATGCGGAAATCGACCTTTTCCATGCCGGTGCGGGCAAAGACCTTGCCGGCCACATGGCTCATGAAACCACCTTTTACAAAGGCGCCAAAAGTCGGGTAGAGGCGGCGCACGATGCCGTCTCGGGCCGGGCCGCCGGGGATGAACGCCTTGTAGAACGCATCCTCGCCCGCAAGAGCCTCGATCGGGCGCATCCGGGCGCAGAGCGTGTCGGCGGGTAGGCCCGACAGGATCGTCGCAATAGGCGTTTCGGACCAGATGAATTCATCCACGTCGATATGGGCCAGCCAGTCCACATCGGCACGGTTATAGGCATGGCGGGCATTCATCGTCTGGCGGGCCTGGTGCTTGACAGGGCGGGTCAGTTTGCGCCGCTGCCAGTAACTCTCGTCGCAGGCAAAGACCCGGATGCGCGGGTGTGCCTTGAGCCGCGAGAACACCGCCGGGTCGGGATCGTCGAGATAGAGGAACAGCCGATGCGCGCCCTGTTCCAGATGCCAGGCGGCAAAGCGGAGGATCTCTTGCTCGGGTGCCTTGACGGTGGCCACTACGCCCCAGGTCGGTAATGTGTTCATGGGGCTATTGGTGACCCGTGGGGTGAGCCTTGGCAAGGCGGGAAAGCGCGGGCAGCCTCAGATTTGCAGCGAGCCGATACTGGCCCCGCCGCAGACATAGAGCGTCTGACCGGTGACAAAGCTGTTTTCGGGATCGCAAAAGAACAGAAAGGCGCGGGTGACGTCATCGACGCGGCCCAGGCGGCCCATGGGGATACGCTTGGCCAGCGCCTCTTGCTGGGGGCTGTCCTTTTCCACGATGCCCCAGAAATTGTCAGTCAGGATCGGGCCGGGCGCCACCACGTTGACGGTGATGCCATGGGGGGCCAGCTCCAGCGCCCAGGTGCGCGCCATGCCGATCATGCCGGCCTTGGTGGCGCCATAGGCGGTGCGTGTGGGTGCGCCAAGGGCGGCGCGTGAGCCGTTGAACATCACCCGCCCGAACTGGCGCGTCTTCATCGCGGGCAGAAACGCCTTGAGCAGGGTCAGGGCGGACCCCAGATGCAGTTGCGCCAGCCCGGTGATGTCCGAGGGCTCGGCCTCTTCGATCAGGTTGGGCCAGATCAGGCCCGCATTGTGGATCAGGTGGGTAACCTCGTGGTTGGTCGCGACTTCAGCGGCGGCTTCGGCCACCGCCTGCGGGTCCAGGAGATCGGCCTCGACCGAGTGGAGGCGTGGGTGGCTGACCTCGGGCGCGTGGCGCGAGATCGACACGACCGTGTAGTCGCGCGCCAGGAGCGCCTGCGCCAGATCGGCGCCGATGCCCTTGTTGCCCCCGGTGATGACGGCGGTATGGGTCATGTCTCCTCCACCAGCGCCAGTACCCTGAGCGGGCTGCCGGTGCCGTTCTTGATCTTGAGGGGCGCTGCGATCAGCACCGCGCCGGTGGGCGGTAACTGATCAAGATCCGACAGGCATTGCAGCCCGAACCGCCCCGCGCCATGCAGATAGTAATGCGCCGGATAGGGCGGGGTATAATGGCTGCCCTGACCGGCATCGGTGCCCACGGTTTCGACGCCAAAGCCGCGAATGTCGCGCTGGTCGATCAGGAAGCGGATCGCTTCTGGCGTCGGTCCGGGCGAATGCGGTCCGTCCTCGCGCATGTTGAGGTATGCGGCACCGCGCCGTTTCGACCAGTCGGTGCGCATCAGCACCCAGGCCCCGGCGGGGATGCGGCCATGGGCGGCCTCCCAGCCTTCGATCAGGGGAACGGTCAGTTCGAAATCTTCGTCCTGCGCGGCACCTTGAGAACAGTCGATCACGCAGACCGGGCCGATGAAATCGGCCGGGTCGATCTCGTCCACCGCCGCGTGCGGCAGGTCACGGCCCGAGATCCAGTGCGCGGGCGCGTCGAAATGGGTGCCGGTGTGTTCGGACATCGAGATATTGTGCCATTTCCACGCCGGGCCGCGATGGTCATAGGCGCTGATCTCTTCCATCCGAAAGCGGGCGCATTGGCCGAATTCGGGCGGCAGGATGATGACCGGGAAATCGGGGTCGAGCGTGTGGGTCAGGTCGACAACCCGGATCTCTCCGCTGGCGATGCGGGTGGCAAGATTGGCCAGAGTGCTCATGCGCCTTCTCCTCCCAGCGTCATTTCGCGTTCCAGCACCTTGGGGTCGCGGCGAAAACGGTCGCGCAGGTCCTGGGCGATGTCGCCGCACCAGACGTCTTCCAATCCCCGTTGCAGCCCGTCCACGACAGAGCGGGCCAAGGCGGAGGCGGTGACGCGCGGCGGCGGCAGCGGCTGGTACCAGTCATCCTCTTCGGTGGGGCCGAAGAACACGTTCATCACTCTCAGGCCCGAGGGCCGGAATTCGGCGCGCAGCGACTGGCTGAGGGAATAGGCCCCCGCCTGGCTGGCGGAATAGGCGCCGAAGGGGCGGGCATTACTCAGCGCGCCGACACTCAGCAGGTTGACCCAGGCGGCGGCGGCATTCACGCCGTCCGAGGCGCGCGCGCACATGGCCGGACCAAAGGCCTGGGCCAGCCGCATCAGGCCGAGGAAATTCACCTCCAGTTCGTCGCGGGCAAAGCCGGTATCGCCTCGATCCAGCACGCCGCCGGGACGCAGGAACCGGGCGGTGTTGATCAGGATGTCGGTCTTGCCACCGATCTCGCCCGCCAGTTTCTGCACCGATGCGGTGTCGGTCACGTCCATCGGCAGGATCTGGACCCCCAGCGCCTCAAGTTCAGAACGCTGCGGATAGGGTCGCCAGCTTTCCGGCTCACCGGCGAAGATGATCGCCGCGCCCGCCTTTTGCAGGGCGCGGACCAGCGCTGGCGCTTGGGCACTGCGGGCATCGGTGATCAGCACGCGGCGGTGTTTGGGGTCGGCAGAGAGGGCACGCATCAGCGGGTCGTCCTCCATGTTCGGGGTGTCGGTTTCGGGCAGGGCGACCAGCACGCCCTGTCCCGACTGGTCGAGCCGGGCGGTGACGCGCACGCGGGCGTGGCGCGCCACATCGCCATGGATATGGGCGAGCACGGTGGGCCCGGCATCGAGCTGCACGGTGCCTGCGCGCCATGGCATCCGCTCGCGGAAGTAAAGGCGCGGCGAAGTCTGCACCGTGGTCTCGGCGATCAGCGTACCGCCTGGCGCCATGTCCTGCCATGGCAGGTCTGTGCTCAGGCAGGCGGAACAGGCATCGCGCGGCGGGTATTGCACCTTGCCGCAGTCGGCGCAGCGTTGCAGGGCAAACCGCCCCTCGGCGGCGGCGGCGGTCAGGTGGAGGGCGGCGCGCGAGCGAACCTCGGGCGGGCGCGTCGGCGAGACCGAGCGTTTCTGCGGGTCTTTCCTGGGCGGTGGGGATAGGGGATGGGTCATGCGCGCGCTCCGGTCGTGAGGACAGCGGCGCTGGAACAGAGGCCACGGTCGAAATTGATCAGCCCAAAGCCCGACACCAGCGCCCGTTCCGCGCCCGGCACCTGCGTGCCGCCCGCCTGTCCGGTGACCTGGCGGATCGCCTCGACCATGCCGATGAAGCCACCCGCTGCCCCGGCCTGACCGCCAGAAAGCTGCCCGCCCGAGGTGTTATGCGGGAAGTCGCCCGAAACGGTCAGATCCTTGTCGCGCAGAAACGCAGGGGCCTCGCCCTTGGCGCAAAACCCCAGATCCTCGATCTGCATCATCGAAATCACCGGATAGTCGTCATAGGTCTGCACCAGATCCATGTCCTGCGGTGCCATCCCGGCCTGATCCCAGAGCACATCCACATCCATCGTCCAGCCGCCGCGCAGCTGGATCGGGTCGTCGGCATGGGCATTGTGCCGCTCGATCGCGGCCGCCAGCCGGGCATAGGGCAGGTTCAGCGCCCGCGCCCGATCCTCGGACATGATCAGAAACGCTTCGGCCCCCGCGCAGGGCATCACGCAGTCAAACAGCGCGATCGGGTCGGCGATGGGGCGGGCACCCAGGTATTGCTCCATCGTCAGCGGTTTCTTCATCACCGCGTTGGGGTTTTTCAGCGCATTGGCACGCTGGGCCACGCAGAGCCGCCCGAAATCCTCGCGCGTGGCACCGTATTCGGTCATGTAGCGGTCGGTGAGCAGGGCAAAGCTCGCATTCGGGCCGCCGTAGCCATAGGGATAGCTGGCATCCATGGCAAAGCGCGAGAAGCTCGACAGGAGTTGCCGGAAACTGTCGATATGGTTGGTGTCGCCCGCCACGCAGGCGATGATTTCGGCGTCACCCGCCTGCACAGCGCGCGCCGCCCGGCGCAGGGCCACGCCCGCCGAGGCGCCGCCCATCGGGATATGGTCCAGCCAGCGCGGGCAGAGGCCCAGATGCTGGGTCAGCCCCACTGCGGTATCGGGGAACAGCGTGAAGGACGCGACCTGGAACCCATCGAGATCGCCGGGCTTCAGCCCCGCCGCCCGCAATGACCCGCGCAGGGCGGTGGCGATCCAGTGATGGGCGGTGTCGATGGAATAACGCTGATAGGGCGTCGAGAAGGGCGCCACCAGCGCCACGCCGTCATAGCTGGCAGGCCGCGCCATCACGCCACCTGCCGTTTCTTGAGATGGGTCAGCGTCACCGTGGCCGGATCCGCCAGCAGCGCCTCGGCCATCTCCTTCAGCGCCTTGCGCTGGATCTTCTGGGTCGGGGTCATCGGCAGGTTGTCCACAAAGGCAATATAGCCGGGCACCTTGTAATAGGCCATCTGAGTCAGCGCCCATTGGGCAATCTGATGGGCAAGATCGGGCGAGGGGGCATCGACGCGCAGGCAGGCGAACACCTCGTCCCCGCGCATCGGGTCGGGCACGGCGGCCACGCCCGCCGCGCGGATGGACGGGTGGCGCATCAGCACGCTTTCCACCTCGACCGCCGCGATATTTTCGCCCGAGCGGCGGATCACGTTCTTCTTGCGGTCCACGAAGAAGAACCGGCCCTGCGCGTCGCGGCGCACGATATCGCCGGTGTGGAACCAGCCGCCTTCCCAGGCCTCGGCGGTGGCCTCGGGGTTCTTGTCGTAATGCGAGAAAAAGCCGTAGCGCGGATCGGGACCGGCATTGCGGACGAGGAGTTCGCCCGGCTCGTCCGGGGCGGCGTCCTGCCCGGTATCGGTGACCACGCGGGCGGCAACCCAGCCTTCGGCCCGGCCCAGACAGGATTGGCCGATCAGCCGGTCATCTGTATGGGCGGCGATCACCGCGCCGGCGCCGGTTTCGGTCATCGCCCAGGCCTCGATCAGCGGAAAGCCGAACCGCGCCTCGAACCCGGCCTGCAATTTCGGGTCGATGCCCGCGCCAAAGCCGAAGCGCACCTGATGGGCGCGGTCCTGTGGTCCCTCGGGCAGGGACATCAGGATCGAGGGCATGACGCCCAGGTAATGCAGGCAGGTGGCGCGCGCCTTGGCCACATCGGCCCACCAGCTGGACGGGTGGAACCGGTCAAGCGCGATCAGGCAGCCGCCCACGGTGACCATCGCCATGAAGGAATAGGCCATGGCGTTCATGTGAAAGATCGGCAGGGGCGTGATCATCCGCTCACCCTTTTCGGTCAGCGAGGCGACCCCGCCCAGATCGGCATACCACCGCCCCGCCAGCAGGAAATAGGCATTGGGCAGCACGCAGCCCTTTGGGTTGCCGGTGGTGCCCGAGGTATAAAGCAGTGCCGCCTCGCGCGCCTCGCCCTCACGCGGCTCGGTCACGGCGGCATTTGCGCGGGGTGGGGGCGGGGCGTCCCCGGCCCCGATGACCGGGGCTGTGACGCCTGCCGCCATGGCCGCCGCGCGCAGCTCGTCCGCGCGGGCGGGCAGGGCGACGATCAGCGCCGGTTGCGCATGGCCGATCAGGTATTCCAGTTCCGCCGCCCGCAGGTCGGGGTTGATCGGCACGATAGACGCGCCGATGCGGTTGAGAGCGGCGAACAGCTCGAAGAACACGGGCCGGTTTTCCAACAGCGCCGCCACCCGCATCCCCGCGCCATAGCCCGCCCGTTCCAGCGCCTCGGCCCGCGCATCCACGCGTGCAAGGAAGGTGCCATAGCTGACTGGCCCAGCCGCGATGCCATAGGCCGCCGCCGTGCCGGGCAGCACGTCAAGCAGCGGGCGGTCCGGCCAGCGTGCCGCCGTGGCCGCGATGGCGGCATAAACCGTCTCGGTACTCACGGCAGCAGCTGGATATTGCCAAAGGCGGCGTCGCAATTGAGCAGCTCCACCTTCTTGCCCGCGATGCGGAATGCGCCGTCCACCAGTGCCAGGTCATGGGTCACGGTCAGCGCCAAAAGCTGCTGTTCGTCCAGCCGCGTCTCGACATAATGCATGTTGGTCACGGTCTGGAACTTGCCCGCCTCGGGGTCGAACACATCGACAAAGGGCCGTTGGATCACGTGGTTGCAGCGCGATTTGGGTTTCTGCGAGAATGTCCGCTCGCCATTCAGCCGCTCGACCCTGAGGCGCAGCATGAAATTGTCCTCGTAAAGGAACGAGGTCGCATTGACCGGATCGGCCTGCTTGTAGTCGAGCGGCATCCAGTAGATGGCATCGGGCAGCCACAGGTCGAGCCATTCGGTATAACGACCCTCGTCCAGCATCCGGGTTTCGGCATAAATGAAGTCGATCACGTCGTCGCGGGTGGTCATGGTTCCGCTCCCCTCGCTCATTCGGCGGCGACGCCGGGGGCGTCCTCCATGGACATGGTCATGAACTTGGCCCAGGCGTGGAACTGGTTGCGCATCTGCCGTTCGGTGGTGCCGTTTTCGACCGCTTCGGTCTCGAAATCCTCAGGCCCTGTATGCAACCGCCGGATATCGACCCATTGCATGCCCTCGGCATGCAGCCCCTCCTGCGCGCGCTCGTACATCTCCAGATCGTCATGGCCCACGATCGAAGTGGGGGCGTTGATCATCCGGTTATACATGGCAGACATGGCGGTCAGCTGCTCGGGCGCGCCGACCAGCCGGTAGACATAGCTTTCCACCAGCGTCCGGTCCGCCCCCAGCGGAATGAAGTTGCGCAGCTGCGTCAGCGGCGCCTTGATCATGATATTGGGGAAATAGACGGTGTTGTGCCGGTTCTCGTCCAGGATCGCCTTGGCGCGCTCCTCGCCGTAGCTCTCGACCATGGCCTCGAAATAGCCGGGGATGGCGTCATAGTTCGAATGGATCGACATGTTGACGCCGGTATGGCCGTGGCCATTGGGCCAGGTGCGGATGCCCATGTCCTCGAAGAACTCATAAGGGCTCATGAACGGCGCGATGATCTGCATCGCGGGCGGGCGCGGTTCGGGGTTGCCCATCTGCTCATAGATCTTGACTGCTGTCCCGGCCGAGCTTTCATGCGCGACCATCGGATGGCAGGTGTCGGTCTGGTTTTCGACCAGCATTTTCCAGTTGCACTTGTGCATGTAGCGCAGCGGCGGGCCGGAGATTTCCACGCGGCCTTCAGGCGCGCGGTCGACCATGTTGTCGATGGAACTGAGCGAGCCGCCAAAGAATTCGTCGAACCCGATCCCCTCTTCGGCCAGCCGGGCAAAGACAAAGCCGCGATAGTTGTGCACCGCACCCACCGCCTGCATCCCCTTGCCGTTCTGCGACTCGGCCAGGCCGGTGCCCTCGTATCCCTTCTTCAGCGGGATGGCGAGCAGGCAACCATCGGTCTTGAAGCTCCAGGCGTGATAGGGGCAGCGAAAGAACTTGCCGGTATTGCCGGCCCGGTCGATGGCGATCTTGGTGCCCTTGTGCGGGCAGCGGTTATAGAGAACCTTCACCTCGCCATCGGTGTGGCGCACCATGATCACCGGCTGGTCGCCCACCTGGGTGGTGATGTAATCGCCCTTGTTCGGGGTCTGGCTGTCATGGCCGACAAAGACCCAGGCATTGGTGAAAAGGTGGCGCATTTCCAGCCGATAGACCGCATCGCTGATATAGACATCGCGATGGACCTGGCCGGGCTGGATCATGGCCCTGATATCGTCCGCGTTCATGCCTTCCTCCCTTACAGATCCAGCACAAGGCGCGCGCTGAGCGCCCGGCTGACACAGATTTGCATGACCTTGCCGCTGTCGCGTTCGGCCTGGCTGAGCACCACGTCGCGGTGATCGGGGGTGCCCGCGATCACGTCGGTCTGGCAGATGCCGCAATCGCCGCGTTGGCAATCATAAAGCGGGTCGAGGCCCGCGGCCTCGAGCGCCTCGATGATGGTCTGGTCGGGCGCCACGGTGATGACCTGGCCTGACGAGGCAATCTCGATCTCGAAGGCGCTGTCGCCCGCGCTGAGCGCGGCATTGGTGAACAGCTCCACATGGATCTCGGCGATACCCGCCGCCTCGGCGGCGGTGCGTGCGGCGTCGATCATGCCTTTCGGTCCGCAGATATAGAGGGCGTGATCGGTCAGACCCGCCATCAGCGTGTTCAGGTCCAAGGGCGCGGTATCGTCGTAATGGGGATGGTAGCGGTCGCCAAAAGCAGCGGCCAGGCGGTCGACATAGGCCATGTCGCCCGCGCTGCGGCCCGCATGATGAAAGGTGAACACGCGCCCCGACGCTGCCAGTTCCGTGGCCATCGAGATCAGCGGCGTCACCCCGATCCCACCTGCCAGCAGGGCGACAGGCTTGTCACCGGGATGCAGTTCGAAATCGTTTTTGGGGGCGGTCGCCGTGATCGTGTCGCCCTCGGAAAGGGCATGCATGGCGCGGCTGCCACCATCGCCCTCGTCTTCGCGCTGAACCGCGATCTGCCAGGCGCCGGGCTGCCGCTCGGGCCAGTCGATCAGCGAATAGGCGCGCGGCCCGGCTGCTGTCTGCACCTCGATATGGGCGCCGGCACTATGGTCGGGCAGGGGGTCACCTTCGGCCGCGACCAGGGTAAAGGCCGAAATCCGCTTGGTCACGGCCTGTTTCTGCGCAATTCTCAGCAAAAGCATGTTTCGGCGCCTCCCTGTCGGAAATATGAAAAATCATATAAATCGAGTCAAGACAAATTCAGGACCCATGACCGAAACGCGCGACGACACCTTTGTTTCCGGCTATCTGCTGTACCTTCTGGCCGCCTCCAGCGAGGAGGCCAGCGCCCAGTTTCACGACCATATCCGCGCGCAGGGGCTGCGGGTGCCCGAATGGCGGGTGCTGGCCTGTCTGGTGGACAATGACGCGATGATGATCACCCGGCTGGCCAAACTGTCGCTGATGGAACAGTCGAGGATGACCCGGATCGTTGATCAGATGGACGCGCGCGGGTTGGTAACACGGGTGGCCGATGCAAAGGACAAGCGCCGCGTGCGGGTGCGGCTGACCGATGACGGCCGCGCGCTGGCCGAGTCGCTGGTCGCCTCGGCGCGCGCGCATGAGGCGCGGCTGCTCTCGGCGCTGGCCGATACCGATGCCGCCCGGATCAAGGGGGTTTTGCGCACCTTGCTGGATGTGCTGGACCGCCCGGCCGAGGGGGCATGATCCGGGATACATGCAATTTCATATTTCTTGACAAGAGGCAAAGCTGGGTGTGATGCTGGCCGGTGAACGGGTGCCCGGATGCTCTGGCGCACCGATTCACGAGGGAGGAAGACATGAAGCATTTTGCACGGCTGGCCGCCGCCGCGATCCTGGCCGCCAGCACCGGCGCCGCCGCCTGGGCCGCCGATACCACCTTGCGCATTTCCACCTGGCTGCCGCCCACTCACGGGATCAATACCGAGATTTTCGCCGGGCTGATCGGGATGATGGAAGACGCGACCGACGGGCAGGTCAGCGGCGAGCTGGTCTTTGGCCTGGCGCCGCCGCCGGCACAGATGGACCTGATCCAGGACGGCGCCGCCGACATGGCGATCATCTTTCATGGCTACCAGCCGGGCCGGTTCATCGGCACCAAGCTGATCGAACTGCCGGGATACGAGGGCAATGCCGAGGCCGCCTCGGTCGCCTATTGGCGCGTGCATACCCAGCATCTGGGCAAGCTGGGCGAGCATCGCGGCGTCAAGCTGGTGGCGCTCAACACCCATGGGCCGGGCCAGATCCACACCAGCAAGGACGTGGCCACGCTGGCCGACCTGAACGGGTTGAAAACCCGGATCGGCGGCGGTGTCGCCGGGGATGTGGGCGCCGCGCTGGGCCTTGTTGGCATCAACGTGCCCGCGCCCAAGGTCTATGAGACGCTGGAATCGGGTGCCGCCGACGCGGTGGCAATGAACGTGGGCGAACGGGTGGGCTTCAAGCTCAACGAAGTGGCCAAGAACCTCTATGACATGCCCGGCGGGCTTTATCGCGGCTCATTCGCCATCATCATGAGCCAGGAGACCTTTGACAGCCTGCCCGCCGACGTGCAGGCGGCGCTGGATGAAAAGGTGTTCGGCGAACCGGCCAGCCGCATGGCGGGCGCCGCATGGGACAAGTCCGACATGATCGCCTATGAGGCGACGCGCGGTACCGAGGGCGCCAAGATCGTCGAGGCCTCGGCCGAGGATCAGGCGGCATTCGCCGCCATCGCCGCCGAGGTGACCGCCAAGGTGCTGGCCGAGCTTGAGGCCGCGGGCGTCGATGCCCAGGCCGCCTATGACATGGTCAAGGCCGAAATGGCCGCCAACTGAGCGGCAGGACCGGCGCCGCGCGGGTGCGGCGCCGGGTCTGATAATATGACATCATGATGAAACGCGTTCTTTCTCTTTCGGTCTGGCTGCCGGGGCTGCTGGCCTCGGCGGCGCTGTTCGTGCTTATGGTGATGACCTTTGCCGATGTGCTGCTGCGCTCGATCTTCAACGCGCCCATCGAGGTGGCCGCCGATCTGACGCGGTTGTTGATGGCGGTCATGGTGTTTTCGGTGATGCCGGTGCTGTCGGGCCGGAACGCCCATGTCAGTGTCGATCTGCTGGACGGCCCGTTCCACCGCCTGCGCCTGTCGCGCTGGCGCGACGCGGCGGTCTGCCTGTTCTGCGGCATCATCCTATTCTGGCCCGCCAGCCGGGTCTATGACCTGGCCGAACGGTCGCGATCCTATGGGGATGTGATGGAATATCTGCGCTTGCCGCTGCATTATGTGGGCTGGTTCATTGCCTTGCTGACCCTGATCACGGCGGTGGTGCTGGTGGTGCGGGGTGTGCTGCTGCTGGTCGCGCCACGCCTGGCGGGAGGCGCCTCATGACGGCCTCCCTGATTGGTTTTGCCGCGGTTCTGGGGCTGATCCTGCTGCGTGTTCCCATCGCCTTTGCCATGGGCTTTGTCGGCATGGTCGGCTTCATGACCGAGACCAGCTTTCGCGCCTCGATCTCGATGGTGGCGCGGCTGATCATCGACACCAGTCAGGACTATGGCCTGTCGGTGGTGCCGCTGTTCATCCTGATGGGCCTGTTCGTGAACAAGGGCGGCATCAGCCGCGAGCTTTACGCCGCCTCGAACGCCTTTCTGGGCCATCTGCGCGGCGGTCTGGCGATGGCGACCATCGTGGCCTGTGGCGGATTCGCCGCCATTTCCGGCTCGTCGCTGGCCACGGCCGCCACCATGGCCAAGGTGGCCATGCCCGAGATGCGGCGGTTCGGCTATTCCGACTCGCTGTCCACCGCCTCGATCGCGGCGGGGGGGACGCTGGGCATCCTGATCCCGCCCTCGGTCATTCTGGTGATCTATGGGCTGTTGACCGAGACCTCGATCGGCAAGCTGTTTGTCGCCGGTATCGTGCCGGGGATGCTGGGCATCCTGCTGTACCTCTGCGCGGTGCGCTGGACGGTCTGGCGCAATCCGGCGGCGGGCCCCGCGGGCGAGCGGGTGCCGCTGCGCGGGCGGTTGGCCGCCCTGCGCGAGGTCTGGGCGGTCATGCTGTTGTTCTTCCTGGTGATCGGCGGGCTTTACGGCCTGTTCGACGTGCCGCCGCTCAACATCAACTTTTCCCCGACCGAGGCGGCAGGGATGGGGGCGATGGGTGCCTTCCTGATCGCGCTGGCGCGGCGCCGGCTCACGCTCAAGGATACGCTTGAGGTGCTGCTGGAAACCTCGATCACGGCGGCCAGCCTGTTCGCGGTGCTGATCGGCGCCTGGATATTCTCCAACTTCGTCAATATCGCCGGGCTTCCAACAGCGCTGAGCGATCTCATCACCACTTACGAGCTGCGCCCGTGGCAGGTGATGGCGGTGATCCTGGCGATCTATATTGCGCTCGGTTGCGTGTTTGAATCGCTGTCGATGCTGCTGCTCACCGTGCCGATCTTCTTTCCGCTGGTGACCGGGCTGGGCTATGACCCGATCTGGTTCGGCATCGTCGTGGTGGTTGTGACCGAGATCAGCCTGATCACCCCGCCCGTGGGGCTGAATGTCTTCGTGCTCAAGGGCGTGGTCGGCGACGTGACCACCGGCACCATCTTTCGCGGGGTGACCCCGTTCTGGATGGTCGACATCATCCGCCTGGCGCTGTTGCTGGCGGTGCCGGCGCTGGCGCTCTACCTGCCCGGGCAGATGTAGGATCAGAACCCGAGTTCATCGGCAGTAGCGATGCGCGCCTCCAGCGCCTCGCGCATCGCATCCGGCCATGGGATCGAGGTGTGTTTGTCCAGATCGCTGGCGGCCAGAACCTGGGTCGAGGACCAGCGGATTTCCTCACCGCAACTGATCCGGTGGCGGACGGTGACAGACGAACGACCCACCTTGACCACCCCAAGTTCGAACCGCAGCGTCTCGCCAAAGAACGAAGGTTTCGAGAAATCGCAGCTCAGGTGAACCGTCGGCGTGCCCCACCGCTCGTTCCAGATGATGTGGTGCCACGGAAAGCCCATGACGGCCCAGAACTCCTCGTTCACGCTGTTGAGAATGTCGAGGTAGGAGGGGAAATAGGCGGTCCCTGAAATGTCGCAGTCGCCGAAACGTAGTTCGCGCTCTGTGATGAAGATCTTGTCCATGTCTCGGGTTCGCCCTCTCTTTGGTCCTGTTGTTCCCGCCCGTGATTGCCGGGTCGGGCGGATTTGACAAGCCCGAAGCTGGAAAACCGGTGGCTTGCGTCGCCATGGGGATCAAGTTACTTGCATTTGCATATAATTTCGGAAATTCTGGGCGGTAGAAACGACCGAAAGACCCGAATGGCCGAATCGACCGATCAGAACGAATATCTCAGGGACTTGGCCGAAATCGGCCTTGAAGGCTATGCGCCATACCTCATGAACCGGATCATGGGGCGGTATAACGCCAACCTTCGTAAGGAGATGACGGCGCTGGGGCTGAGCACCGCCAAGATGCGGGCGCTGGCGATCCTGTCGGCCAAGGATGGTTTGCCCATCGGAACGCTTGGCATCTACGCTGTGGTCGAGCAATCAACCTTGTCACGGGCGCTGGATGGTTTGCAGGCCGATGGGCTGGTGCGTCGCGAGGTGGATAGCGACGATCAGAGGTCCAGCCGCGTCTACCTGACACCTGAAGGGCGGGCTGTCTATGACCGTCTCTGGCCGCATATGCGGGCCAGCCATGACCGGATGTTCAAGGGCATCTCCTCGGCGGAGCGCCATGCCTTGCTGGCGACATTGAACAAGATGCTCACCAATATCCGCATCCACGAGATCTGACGTACGATGGCGGAACGATCCTTCAAACGAGAGGTTCAGGACCTCAAACTCGGTGCCGGCGAGACCTTCACCGGCGAGGGCATTCTGGCGATCACCAAGGCGCTGCTGGAATCCGGCGTCGGCTATGTGGGGGGCTATCAGGGCGCGCCGATCAGCCACCTGATGGACGTCTTGGCCGATGCGCAGGACCTGCTGGGCGAACTGGGTGTGCGCTACGAGGCGAACGCGTCCGAGGCCGCGGCTGCGGCCATGCTGGCGGCTTCGGTCCATTACCCGATCCGGGGCGCGGTCACCTTCAAGGGCGCGGTGGGGGTCAATGTGGCCTCGGACGCGTTGGCCAATCTGGCCTCGTCCGGCGTCACCGGTGGGGCGCTGGTGATCGTGGGCGAGGATTATGGCGAGGGCTCCTCGATCATGCAGGAACGCAGCCATGGTTTTGCGATGAAATCGCAATTCTGGCTGCTCGACCCGCGCCCGAACCTGCCGTCCATCGTGCAGGCGGTAAAACAGGGGTTTGAGCTGTCCGAGGCGTCGAACACGCCGGTCATGCTGATGGTGCGGATCCGCTCCTGCCACGTCACGGGGCAGTTCGCATGCGCCGACAATCTGCGCCCGCCGCTCAGCGTGCGCGACGCGCTGTCGGAGCCACGCCGCGATTTCGCTCGCGTCGTGCTGCCGCCGATGTCCTATCAGCATGAGCGCGACAAGGTGGAAAACCGCTGGCCCGCGGCCGAGCGGTTCATCACCGAACAGGGGCTGAACGAGATGTTCGGCCCCGAGACCGCGCCCGTGGGGTTTGTGGTGCAGGGCGGCATGTATAACGGCGTCATTCGCGCGCTCCAGCGGCTGGGTCTGGCCGATATCGAGGGCCGCTCGGCCATCCCGCTTTATGTGTTGAACGTGACCTATCCGCTGGTGAAGGATGAGTTTCTGGCGTTTGCCGAGGGTAAGGAGGCGCTGCTGGTTGTTGAAGAGGGGCAGCCCGAGTTCATCGAACAGGGGCTGGCCGCGATGCTGCACCGGGCCGGGTCGCAGGTGCGCCTGCTTGGCAAGGGCCTCTTCCCCATGGCGGGCGAATATACTGGCCAGATCATGCTCGACGGGATCGCTGGGTTCTTGAAGGACACCGCGCCGCAACTGTTGCCGGGGCAGGTGATTGCCCCCAATGCGCCGCCGCCCGAGATGCCCGACCTGTCGCAGACCGTACCGATCCGGCCGCCGGGCTTCTGCACCGGCTGCCCGGAACGGCCCATCTTTGCCGCGATGAAGCTGGTCGAACAGGAACTGGGCAAGCACCAGATCACCGGCGATATCGGCTGTCACCTCTTTGCCGCCCTGCCGCCCTTCGAGATCGGCGGTTCGACCATGGGTTACGGGCTTGGCCCGGCCTCGAACGCGGCGTTTGACGGTGGCGGCGCGCGGCGCGCGGTCTCGTTCATCGGCGATGGCGGGTTCTGGCATAACGGGCTCAGCTCCTCGATAGGCAACATGGTGTTCAACCGCTCGGACAGCGTGGCCATCGTGGTGGACAACTACTATTCGGCGGCCACCGGCGGGCAGGATGTGCTGTCCTCGCGCGCCAAGAACGCCAGCAAGGCCACCGGAAACCCGATTTCCAAGGCGCTGGAAGGGGTAGGGGTGAAATGGGTGCGCCAGATCGACCGCACCTATGACGTGGGCCATATGCGCGACACCATCCGCGAGGCGCTGACCACCGATTATGACGGGCCGAAACTGATCGTGGCCTCGTCGGAATGCATGCTGAACCGGCAGCGGCGCGAGAAACCGTTGCGGGCACAGGCGATCCGCGAGGGGCGCCGGGTCGAGGCGCCGCGCTTTGGCGTGGATGCCGACATCTGCACCGGCGATCACGCCTGTATTCGCCTCTCGGGCTGTCCCTCGCTGTCGCTCAAGCTGCTGGACGACCCGCTGCGCGACGATCCGGTGGCCAGCATCGACCAGACCTGCGTCGGTTGCGGCAATTGTGGTGAGGTGGCGGATGCCGCGGTTCTGTGCCCCTCGTTCTATCGCGCGGACCTGGTGCACAATCCGGGGCGGTGGGAGCGGCTTTTGGCAGGCTGGCGCAGTCGCATCATCACATGGCTGCAAGCGCGCCGTGCCCGGCGGGTGCTTGATTTCGGAGAGGTGTCATGACCCGGATGGATAGCGTGATGACCCCGCAGGGCGCCGACAGCGCCCGCGCGATCACCAAACTGGTGGTCATGGCCGTGGGCGGGCAGGGCGGCGGCGTGCTGACCGGCTGGATCGAGGCGGTGGCCCGCGCCGCTGGCCGGGCGGTACAGGCGACCTCGGTCGCGGGCGTGGCCCAGCGCACCGGCGCCACCATCTATTACATCGAAATCGCCCCCGAGGGTGTGGCGGCGCCGGTCTTTTCCCTGGCCCCCGCTGCCGGAGATGTCGACATCCTGATCGCCGCCGAGATGATGGAGGCGGGACGGGCGATCCAGCGCGGCTTTGTCACCCCGGATCGTACCGTGCTGATCGCCTCGGAACACCGGGCGCTGGCGGTGTCGGAAAAGATGGTGCCGGGAAACGGCATCGCGCGCGCCGAAGAGGTGATGGCCGCAGCCGGTATCGCCGCGCAGCGGTTTCTGAGTGCCGATATGGAGCGGCTGGCGGTCGCCAAGGGGTCGGTCATCTCGGCCAGCCTGTTTGGCGCGCTGGCGGGATCGGGTGCGCTGCCCTTCCCGCGCGAGGCGTTCGAGGCGGCAATCCGCCATTCGGGCAAGGGGGTCGAGGCCAGCCTTGCCGCCTTTGCCGCCGGGTTCGAAGCGGTCCGGGGGGCGACGCAGCCTCCGCAGGCAGAAGCACCAAAACGCGCGCCCGAGATAACCGGTCCGGCTTCGGCCTTGGCCGACTGGGCCGCGCTCATGGACCGGGTGTCGGCGTTGCCGGAACCCGCCCGCGACATGGCCCGCGCGGGGTTGCAAAAGGTGGTGGCGTTTCAGGATTGCGCCTATGGCGTGGCCTATCTGGACCACCTGCACCGGGTCGCGGCGATGGATGACCCGACCCGCGATCATGCGCTGACCCACGAGGCGGCCAAGTACATTGCCAATGCCATGGCCTATGACGATGTGATCGGGGTGGCCGGGCGCAAGACGCGGGCCGCCCGGCGCGCGCGTATCGACAACGAAATGGGACGCGCACCGGAACAGGAGATGCAGGTGACCGAGTTTCTGCACCCCCGTGCCGAGGAAATCGCCTCGCTCCTGCCGGCGGGACTGGGCGCGCGGGTGACCGCCTCGCCGCGCTGGATGGCGCGGCTGGATCGCTGGTTCGGCCATGGCCGCCGCATCCGTAGCGACCGGGTGACCGGGTTCCTGCAACTTTATCTCTTGGCCGGGTTGCGCGGCTATCGTCGTCGCACCCTGCGGCACGCGCAGGAACAGGCGCATCTGAATACCTGGCTGGCCCGGGTGACCGAGGCGCGGCAGGCCGACTACGATCTGGCGGTGGAACTCTTGCGCTGTCGCAGGCTGATCAAGGGCTATTCCGACACCCATGCGCGGGGCCTGTCCAAGTTCGATCGTGTGATGGCAGGGGTCGAACTGGTCGCGGGACGCGACGATGCCGCCGACTGGATGCGGCGGCTTCGTGAGGCGGCGTTGCAGGATGAGGAAGGCCGGGCGCTGGACGGTGCACTTCAGACGGTCCGCTCCTTTGCGGGGTGATGTCTTGCGAGGCTCTGCCTCGCGCTCTGGAGTATTTTGAACCAGAAAGAAGCAGGAGCATGCGCACGGCTTGCACCGGCGCGGGTCAGGGAGGAAGGCGATGAAACTCTGGTATCAGAGCTATGTGGATTACGAGAACGGGGCAGAGTACTGGGACATGCTGGGGCCGCATCTGGACGCGGTGTCGGCGCAGGACACACAGGTCGATATCCGCGGGATCACGCCGTTTGACAGCTATGCCCATCCGCTGGTGGAATTCCGCTGCGCACGCGAGATGATCTGTAACGCGATCCGGGCCGAGCGCGAGGGCTATGACGCCTTCATTGTCGGCCATTTCCAGGATGCGGGCCTCTACGAGGCACGCTCGGTTGTGGATATCCCGGTGATTGGCCTCGGCGAGGCGACCATGCTGTGGTGCTGCCAGATGGGCCAGCGGCTTGGGATCGTCACCATCAATCCGCGCTTCATCCCGTGGTTCCATCACCAGATCGGTAAATACGGGCTGCGCGAGCGGGTCTCGGGCGTGCATGCGATGACCTTCGAGCCGGGGCAGATCCTGGGCGCCTATGGCGATGCGGACAAGGCCGCCGAGGTCAAGCGCCTGTTCGAGGAACAGGGTCGCCCGCTGGTGGCGGCGGGCACCGATGTTCTGATCCCTGGCGGCGGCATCCCGATGCTGCTGTTCTCGCAGTTCCATGATCATCAGATCGACGGCGCGCCGGTGGTCAACGGCATTCCGATCGCGGTCAAGATGGCCGAGATGGCGGTGGGTCTGAAACGGCTGACCGGGCAAGGGGTGAGCCGGGTAGGCGATTACACCAAGGCGCCGGATCATATCATCGAAGAGTTCCTGACCCATCCCAAGGGGCTGTGAGGCTACGGGGGGGCTGGCGGAGGCAACGGTACGCCCACTTCATATTGCGACACGTTTTGCGGCCCTTTGCGGGCATTGATCCCTAAGAGGCAGCGGGCGGATTTGGGCCCATAGTCGAGGTTGTTCACCTCATATCCCTGACGCTCAAACTGCTTTGCGGTTTGATGCTGGTCGACTAACGTGGGGTTACGGACTTGGGGGAAGCCAAATGCAGACAGTCCAAACAGAACGTCTCCGCGATTATCTCGGCCCGGTCACGAATACCGACATATGGGATGAATTTCAGCTGCGGCCCAACGATGTGATTGTTTGTACGCCCCCTAAATGCGGCACGACATGGACGTTGAATATCGTCATGATGCTGATACATGGCAGGGTCGTTCCGGATGCCGGCAACAGAGAAGAAGCGCCTTGGCTCGATTGCGGATTTCGCGACCGAAAAGCAATCGCCGCAAAACAAACCAGCCTGACGCGTCGGCGCTGCCTCAAAAGCCATACGCCCATGGACGGCATCTCATATGGTTCAGAGCCGACCTATCTCGTTGTGTATCGTCATCCGGTCGATGCCCATTTCTCCTTTCGGAGCCATGTTGAGAACATGAAAGACGCGGGTCCTCTATTAGAGATGTTCCCCGACGATATCCCGGCAGGTTTCAGCAGGTTTGTTGAGGGACCACTGACCGATACGGGCACGGATGATCTTACAGTGCGCTCCATCATACATCACTACCAGCAGGCCAGAGCGCGTGAGGGGAAGGGAAACGTGCATTTCTTCCATTACGCCGATCTGAGCAAAGATCTGCACGGACAGATTGCGCGGCTTGCCCGAATTCTGGAAATCGATTTGACACCGGAAACTCTGGCTGCGCTGACAGAGGCAAATACGTTTGCCAACATGCGCAAGGTCGCCGAATCCAGCGAAAGACGCTTTCACAAAGAGTCGCCCTTCGTCGACCAAGCGAAGTTCTTTGCGTCCGGCACATCCAACAAGTGGGAAGGCCGCCTAAGTGACAATGAACTCGCACGCTATCATGAACGTTGCGCTTCGCTCCTGTCGCCCGAGGACGCTGCCTGGTTGAACTGGGGGGATCAACGCGAACCTTGAGGTTGTCGTCATTTGATCTGACGCTTCGGTCATATACAAACGCTTAACAGAGGCTTCGTCCCGCTAGGCATTGTCAGGAGAGGCGGCCAGCGAATGTCCTTTTGGTCAGCAATGAGGCCGCTCCTTTATCTCGCTGCGCATGCCGGGCTCTCAAGCGGTGCACTGGAGCCCCCCCGCGATAAGTGGGCTCCAGTCGATTGACTTACGCGCGCTTTGGCCGGTTGCCTGTAACCGCTACTGCCCCAACCCCGGAAGCCAGAGCGCGATACCGGGGAATATGATCAGCAATGCCACCAAGAGCATCGAGCAACCGATGAAAGGGATCGCCGACACGTAGATGTCGCGCATGCTGGTGCCCGGGGCCGAAACGCCCTTCATCACGAAGAGCAGCAGGCCGAAGGGCGGTGTGGTGAAGCTGATCTCGAGCGCGAGCAGCACGATCACCCCGAACCAGATCAGGTCGAACCCCAGTGTCTGCGCCAGCGGAAAGAAGATCGGCACGGTCAGCAGCATCATGCTGAGCTGGTCCATGAACATGCCCAGAACCAGCAGGATGGCGAACATGATCAGGAGCATCGTGGTGGGTTCCAGGTCGAACCCGGTGGCCCAGCGGATCAGCCCCGAGGAGGCCCCGGAGAAGGCCAGGAGCGCCGAGAAGGTGGCCGAGCCGAAGATGATCAGCAGCGCCATGGTGGTCACCTTGAGAGCGCCGGCCACGGATTTGACGATCCCCTCCCATGTCAGCGAGCGATAGAGGGCTGCCAGCACGACGACGCCGAGGCAGCCGAAGGCCGCGCTTTCCGACGGTGTGGCGATGCCGAACATGATCACCAGGATCACGCCGATCACGATGGACACCATCGGCAGGATGTCGACGAAGAGCAGGCGCATCTTCTCGGTCCAGCTGGAGCTTTCGACCTCGTAGGCGGGGGCAGCGTTGGGGTCGTATAGCGCCATGCCGAGGATCATGACCGCGTAGAAGATTGCCAGCATCAGGCCGGGCATGATGCCTGCGATCAGCAGGTCGCCGATATCCAGTTCTGCCAGCGTCGCCAGCAGCACCGCCAGCGCCGAGGGCGGGATCAGCATCGCGAGGCCCCCAGTGCCCAGGATCGGGCCAATGGCCATGTGCTTCTTGTAGCCGCGTTTCTGCATCTCGGGCACCATCAAGGAGCCCAACAGCGCGGTGGAGCCCATGGATGACCCCGAAAGCGTGGCAAAGGCGGTGCCGCCCGCCACGGTGACAAAGGACAGGCGCGCGGGCAGCTTGCCCATCAGTCGGTCGACCGCGCCGAACATGCGATTGGCGAGGCCGGTGAAGAAGAAAATCTCGCCCATCAGCAGGAACATCGGCACCGGCATCAGGTTGAAAGAGGTGACGGTGGGGATCGCGTTGTTGGCCAATTGCCCGATGCCGCGCGCCATCTGGCTGGCGATATCGCCGCGCCCGCCCATGAAATAGGCCGCACCGATCATGTTGGCCGCGAGAAAGGCCAGCGCCACGGGAATGCCGAGCGCCATGAAAAACAGGATCATGCCCAGCAGAAAGACGAGCGCCTCATACCATTCCATTGCCTGCGCCTCTTTTGCTCTTGATTGTCATTCGTGCACGCCCGCTTCGCCGGTATGCATGGTCACGGGGCCAAAGACGAAGCGGAGAAACTGTGCCGCCATCAGGCCGAACCCGATCGGCATCGCGCCCAGAAGCAGGTATTTCGGCATATCGAGGCTGCGCATCTCGGCATCGCCAAAACGCCAGGCTCGGGCCGTTGCGCCCCAAGTGTACCAGACCAGCGTCAGGCAGATCACGACACATAGCGCCGAGATCACCCGGCTATAGGATCGCTGCATCCGGCGTGGCAGCGCCGCGCTCAGAAGTTCGATAAAGACGTGCCCCCGGTGGCGGACCAACCAGGGCGAGGCGGCCATCACGATATAGAGCAGGCCGAATTCGGTGAACGTGAAGATATGGCTGGACCAGGACCCGGACAGGTTCAGTGTACGCGCCATCGCGCTGATCACGATCCCGAACATGATCCCCACAAGGTAGATACCGGCCAATATGGCCAGCAGGTCGCAAATACGGTCGATCAGACGCATCATGTCCTGGCTCTGTTCGTTGGGGGCAGGCCGCCGCTTGGGCGCGGCGGCCTGCCTTCAATCAGTCTTATTCGTCCAGAGCATAGGTCTTGCGCAGGGCCTTGTAGGTCTCGGCACCGGCGCCGCCGCCGTCAATACGCTCGTACATCCGAGCCCAGGCGGAGTCGTCTGCCATCTTGCGATAGACCTCGCCCGCCTCGGCGGAATGAGCGACGAAGGTCATGCCGCCATCGGCAAGGGTCTTGGCGTCGGCGGCGACTTCCGCCTGACGGTCGGCATAGGACTTGCCCTCCCACTCGATCACGACCTCTTCGATCAGCTTCTGGCTTTCTGGCGAAAGCGCGTTCCAGGCGTCGAGGTTGAAGATCACGCCGATATCGGTGTTGTAGAAGGTGGGATCGACGCGGTATTTCAGGAACTCGTTCCACTTGAGCTGCGGAATGCCGATCTCGGTCCAGGCCGCCGCGTCGACAACGCCCTTTTCAAGCGCCGAATAGACTTCGGTTGCCGGCATCGAGGCGGTGGTGGCGTTCAGCTGCTCGAAGAACGCATGATAGATCGGGTTGTCGCGCAGCTTGACACCGGTCAGGTCCAGGATGCCATCGTCACGGAACTTGGGCTCGCTGTTCATGTAGATGTGGAACTTGATGCCGCCATCGATCCAGCCCAGGTGGCGGACGTTGAAGCGCTCTTGATGTGCCTTGTCCATCAGTGCAGCGCCGCCATTGGCCCGGGCCTCCATCGGAGTCACGCGCGAGGCGACCATTGCGTCGATCTCGGGCACGTTGGCGCCATAGAAACTGCCGGGCGTGTGCACCATGTCGACCACGCCGTCACGCACGGCGGCGGGTTGCTCGAACATGCCGATCGCCTCGGGGCCGCCGCGTACGTCGATCTGAACGACGCCCTTGCCGCGCTCGTTGATATCCGCGACCATTGCGAGAAAGGTCTTGGTGTAAACCAGAAACTCGGGGAACGCATGGACCGCGCTGACCCGGTCCTCGGCCTTGGCCGACATCGGGGCAGCCATGACGGCGATTGCAGCCGCCGCCATCAGATAAGTGGCTTTTCTGGAAAGCCCGCTGAAGATTTTCATGTCACAACTCCCTGTTGATCCGACGGAGGATAAACCGCCTTCTGTCGGGCGGTACATTCCTTAAGGTGAAGTTAGGTCGGTCTGCCCCGACTTCTATGCATTTTCATGTAAGACCGGCCATCGGGCCCAATGCAATAGAAATATCCTTGATATATGATTTTTCATGTATGTAATCTGCTCCAGCAACTATCGGTGCGGGAGAGGGCGATGGAGATTGCAGTTCTAGGCGGTGGCAACGGCTCGACCGCCGCGGCGGTTGATCTGACAACGCAGGGACACAACATACGGTTCTGGCGCAGAAATGCGTCTGCGCAGGCAGAGCTGAGGGCGCGCGGCAATGTCATCACACTCAACGATTTCGAGGGCGCGCGTCCGATTCGCATTTCAATTGTCACGGATGACATCGGCGAAGCAATCCGAGGCGCCGATCTGATCGTCTGCCCGACACCTGCCACGGCACAATCCGATATCGCGGCGGCCATGGCACCGCATCTGGCGGACGGACAGGTCGTGTTTCTTCCGCCGGGCAGCTTTGGTAGCTGGATAATGGCCGACATCGTTCGCAAGGCCGGGAACCATGCCGACGTCAGCTGGGCCGAGACCGGCACCCTGCCTTACCTGACGCGGCTGCACGGCGCAGATACCGTTGCCATCACCACCCGCGCCACCCGCCTGCCGACCGGGGTCTATCCGATGCGTAATGCGGAACATGCGCATTCGATCCTTGCGCGGGCCTATCCTGCGGTCGAACCGGCGGGCGATGCGCTGTCCGGGGCGCTGATGAACGCAGGCCCCATCATCCACCCGCCGCTGATCACAATGAACGCAGGCCCGATCGAGCATTTCGACCATTGGGACATTCACAACGAGGGCACCCAGCCCGCCATCCGTCGGGTCACCACGCGGCTTGATGCCGAACGTATTGCCGTGCGCGAGGCACTGGGCTATGGCGCGCCGCATTTCCCGCTGGCCGATCACTATGAAACCTCGGATTGGATGTACGGCAACCTCGCCCATGACAAGCTGGTCGACAGCGGCGATTGGCGCGAGCATCTGGTGCTGACCGAGCATCGCTACATGCGCGAGGATGTGGCGGTGGGGCTGGCCTTGCTGGTCTCGGTCGCCGATTGGGCCGGGGTGCCCGCGCCCACGGCGACGGGGCTGTTGGCGCTGGGCTCGGCGATCTGCGACGACGATTTCCGCCAGAGCGGCCGGACATTGGAGAAACTCGGGTTGGCCGACATGAACCGCGCCGCTTTGCAGACCATGCTGCGGGACGGGGCCTGAGATGGCGGCGCGGGAAACCATCGCCGCTGTCGGGGCAGGGAGAATGGGCCGGGGCATGGCCGTGGCCTTCGTCTATTCCGGCCACCCGGTCCGCCTGATCGACGCCAAGCCGCGGCCGATGGCAGAGTTCGACCGGCTCCGGGCCGAGATACGGGCTGAACTGCGCGCGACCTTTGCGCTGATGGCAGATGTGGGGTTGATGCAGGCAAACGAAGCCGAGGGCATGCTGGCCCGTGTCGAGGTCATAGGCCACGACGATCTGGCGACGGCGCTGGCCGGGGTGCCCTTCATCTTCGAAGGCGTGCCCGAGACGCTGGAGGCCAAGCGCGAGGTTTTCGATCTCCTGTCGCGCCACGCGGATGCAGATGCGGTGATCGCCTCGACCACCTCGACCATCCTGTCAAACGACCTTCAGGGGTTTGTCACCCCGCCCGAACGGTTCCTCAACGCCCACTGGCTCAACCCCGCCTATCTGGTGCCGCTGGTCGAGGTCTCGCCCGGCGATGCCACCGATCCGGCGATAACCGCCCGCCTGATCGACCTGCTGGAGCGGATCGGCAAGGTGCCGGTTACCTGTGCCGCCAGCCCCGGCTATATCGTGCCGCGTATCCAGGCGCTGGCGATGAACGAGGCCGCGCGCCTGGTCGAGGAAGGCGTTGCCAGCAGCGCCGATATCGACAAGGCCACGAAATACGGCTTCGGCTTCCGGTTCGCGGTGCTGGGCCTGTTGGAATTCATCGACTGGGGCGGCGGCGACATCCTCTACCACGCCAGCCACTACATGACGCGCGCTACCGGGCAAGGCCGGTTCGCCGCGCCCGATATCATCGAGTCCAACATGGCCGAGGGCCGGCGGGGCCTGCGCGACGGGCGTGGTTTCCTCGACTATGACGGGCTCGATGTCGCCGCCTATCAGAGGGAGCGTATCGGCGCCTTTGCCGCCATGCTGCGCCATCTCGACAAGATGCCGGTCAAGGGCGACTAGATCGGAGGCGCATCCCGCATCCTGCTTCTTTCTGGTCAAAAATACTCAAAAGGCACCGGTGCCGCCCGCGCCGTCGTTGCAGGTTCATCCCTGCCCGATGAACCTGCGGATACTCTCCAGCAGCAGATCGTTATGCGCGGGCAGCGACAGCGAGAAGCGGAAGAAAGCCTCCAGCCCCGCCTCGCGAGTGCGGTTGACGACGATCCCGGCATCCGCGAACAGATGCTCGACCAGCGCCTCGGTCCGGGCCGCATCGCCGTCCCGGAAACGGGCCATCAGAAAGTTGGTCCGGCTTGGGGGCACGACCAAACCCAACTGTCCCAGTGCACCGGCTAGACGCGCGCGTTCGGACACGATCTCATCGACCCGCTGCTGGATCGCCTCAGGGTCGGCAAGACCCGCCACCGCCCCGGCTTGCGCCAAGGCATTGACCGTGCCCATGCCGCGCGCGGCATAGAGGACGGGGACCATCCACGCGGGGGCGTGGCACCAGCCAACGCGCGCCCCGGCGAGGCCATAGGCCTTGGAAAAGGTTCGGGTGACAACGATGTTTTCCTGGCTTGCCGCCAACCTGTGAACCGCCGCGCAATAGTCGGGTGCGGCGAACTCGCCATAGGCAAGGTCAAGCACCAGCACGACCTGCGCAGGCAGGTCGCGGGCGAGCCGGGAAAGCGCCTCCATTTCCAGCATGGTGCCGGTCGGGTTGTTCGGATTGGCAAGGAACAAGAGCCGGGTGCGATCGCTCACCCCTGCCAGCAGGGCATCGACATCGCTGGTGTAGTCACGTTCGCGCGCCTTCACCAATGTCGCGCCCACCCGGTTGGCGGTCAGGGCGAACTGGATATACCCGAACTTCGAGATCAGGATCTCGTCGCCGGGCCGGGCAAAACAGCGCGCGACAACGTCGAGCAACTCCTCCGACCCGTTGCCGCAGACGATCTGCTCGGGGTCCAGCCCATGCGCCGCGCCCAAGGCATCGCGCAGCGCGTCACAATGCGGGCTGCCATAGGATTGCGCCCGCGCGGCGGTTTCGTCCATCGCGGCGCGGATCGCGGTCAGCGGTGGATAGGGCAGCTCGTTGAAGCCCATGTTGATGACCGGTAAGCCCTTGGGCTGTGGCCTGCTGATGCGACCCCGAATGGGCATCGGGGCAAGATATGGCGTCGGTCGCATGGGCTCCTCGGTGTTGTTTTGCTATAGGAGATGGCGATTTGCTGGCAGGTTCAAGACACAGCCTCGCGACACGATCCCGCGATCCAGCCCAGCACCACCGCGCTCAGCAAGCCGTTTCCGGACAGATATCCGCTGTCGCCGCTGCCCGAGACGCCACAGGCCGCGCCGCCGCCCGCGAATAGGCCGGGAACCGGCGTACCATCACGGCGCAGCACGCGCGCCTGCGTATCGGTGCGCAGCCCGCCCTGGGTGTGAAACAGCGCCCCCGTCACCCGCACGCCGCAATAGGGCGGGACAAGTGGCAGTGTCGCGAATGTCCGCCCGAATTGGTCCGTCTTGTCGCGGGGCAGGTCGCGCAGGGTTTGTGCCAGCGTATCTGGCGGCAGGCCAAGCAGGTGTGCCAGTGCTTCGGGCGTATCGGCCTGCCGGATCGCGCCTGCGGCTTCGGCGCGGCGGAAATCCTCGAACTGGCGCGCAATACCCGCGATACGCGCGTCGAAGATTGCAAAAGCTTCGCCTCCGGGTTGCGCCATCACCGCGCGGGCGGCTTCGGAATAGCCTTGGCTTTCATCCCAGAACCGCTCCCCGTCGCGGTTCACTTGCACACCGCCCGAGGTGATCACCGCCCAGGTGATCAGGATGCCGTGCGGATGGGCGACATTGCCATGCCCCTGATAGGCCCCGAGGTGTTTCAGATCGGCCCCCAACGCGGCGCCCCACAGCACTGCCTCTCCCCGGTTGCCGTCATGCCCGAACCAGAGCGCCTCGTGGATCTCGGGCATGTGACGGCCCACTAGCGTCCGATTGCCACCAAACCCGTTGCAGGCCAGGATCAGCCGGTCGCAGGCGATGGTTTCGCCGCTGCCATCGGGGCCAAAGACCGTGACACCGCGCACCCGGCCGTCTTCCATATGCAGGATATGCGCCCGCCGGGAACAGATGATGTCTATCCCCTGCGCCTCGCAGGCCTGACGCAGCGCGTCGATCAGCTCTTCGCCCGAGCGGCCGGGCAGGCCGTGCATCCGGCGGCGGCTGTGCCCGGGATAGTCGAAGTCGGTGACAACCGAGAAGGGCAACCCATGTTGCTCGGCCAGCCAGTCGATGACCGCTCCGGCCCCTGCGGCCAGGGTTTCGACCAGATCAGGATCGTTCTGACCCTTGGCCTTGGCCTGGATGTCCTGCGCGAAGAGTGTGGCGCTGTCCTCGATCCCTGCCGCGCGCTGCATCGTGGTGCCGGGCGCTGGTATCAGTCCCGCCGACAGCGCGGTCGAGCCGCGCGGCAGGGCGTCGGCCTCGACCACCAGAACCTCTTGCCCCGCTTCGCGCGCCGCAAGCGCGGCCACCAGCCCGCACGCCCCGGCGCCGATGATCAGCGTCTGGCAAGCGATGTCGAAGCGCGCGGGCGGCGGCGCGATATGCGGGTCACTGTCCGGGGTCATAGCGTTTGCCGCGCTTCAGCATTTCACCGGTTCCGATTACCTCGTTCAGACCGGCAAAATCATACATCCTGTCCCGGAACGGCGAGGTGGTGCCATGGGCACGCAGGCTGGTGTAATAGTCGTGCGCCGTATGGGCGAGCGCCCGCACGATGCCGCCGGGAAAGATCACGAGGCGAAAGCCCAGCGCCTGCAACGCTTCGGCCGAGCGGATCGGCGTCGCCCCGCCTTCGACCATGTTCGCCAAGAGCGGCACACACGCCGCGAACCGTTCAGCGATACCTGCGAGTTGCGCCTCGCTCTGTGGTGCCTCGACGAAGAGCACATCGGCCCCGGCGGCCAGATAGGTCTCGGCCCGCGCCAGCGCCGCGTCGAAGCCTTCGACCGCGATCGCATCGGTGCGCGCGATGATAAGCGTCTTGTCGGACCGGCGCGCGTCGGCCATGGCGGCGATCTTGCCCGCCATTTCGGCGGCCGGGATCAGCGCCTTGTCCTTCAGGTGGCCGCAGCGCTTGGGATAGGTCTGGTCCTCGACCTGCAAGGCCGCAGCCCCGGCACGCTCGTACAGGCGCATGGTGCGCTGGGCGTTCAGCGCGTTGCCGAAGCCGGTATCGGCGTCGATGATCACCGGCAGGTTGGTGCGGTCGGCGATCAGGGTCATCGTCTCGGCCATCTCGGTCACCGAGGTCAGCCCGATGTCGGGCCGCCCAAGCCGGGTATAGGCCACCGCCGCGCCGCTCAGATACAGCGCCTCGAACCCCGCCTGTTCGGCGATCAGCGCAGTCAGCCCGTCATAGATGCCGGGCGCCAGCACGATGCCATCCCCGGCCAGTCTTGCCTTGAGCGTCACGGCGTGCCCTCCAGCCAGCGCAGCGCCTCGGCGCAGGTCATCTGATGCGTGACGGTGCCCAGCGACAGCAGGGTGGCGTCATGCACCTCGCCCTTGAAGGCGGCGCAGCCGTCGCTCAGCATCACGGTGTCGATATCGCGCAGATGTGCGTCGCGCAGGGTCGAAGCGACGCCGCCATTGGTGACAATGCCGCCGACGATCAACTGGCGGATGCCCATCGCGCGCAGGATGTATTCCAGTCGGGTCTGGTAGAAGGCGGAATAGGCCACTTTCTCAACCGTGAAGTCTGCGGGTTGAAGCGTATCGACCAATTGGTGCCCGAAACTGCCGGGCGCGAAATCGCCCTGAGTGAGGAAGGGGCGCAGCGCCTTGAGATGCGGTGAGATCAGGGGTTCGCCACCCGGTCCGGGGACCAGCGTGAACTGGGCCGAGATGTATAGCCCGCCCTTTGACCTCAGCGCCCGCGCCAGCGGTGCGATGCGGGCGGGCAGGGCGGCGATGGCGGCGGCGCCCTGACCGGCCCGGCCATAGGCGCCCTCGGGATGCAGAAAGTCGTTTTGCAGGTCGATGGTCAACAGCGCGGTCTGCGCCAGGGTCCAGCCTTTTGGATCACTCATGCGCCTGCCTCTGGTCCGGTTTCGATGATGACATTGCCCAGAGGGTCGACCCGGCCCACAAGGCCCGGTTCGATCAGCACGGTGGTGTCCGGCTGTTCCAGGATCGCGGGGCCGGCGATCTCGGTTCCGACCGGCAGCGACAGCCGGTCATAGATCGCGGTTTCATGCCAATCGGAGCCGAAATGCACCTTGCGAGAGGATTTCGGCCGGGCCGGGTCTGTCACTGTCGGGGCAAGCGTGGCCAGGTCGAACTTGGGCCGCTTACCGGTCACAGCACTGCGCAGGTTCAGGATGCGCCGCACCCCGCCGGGCAGGAGACGCCCGAAGGTGTCGCGATAGACACTGTCGAAGGCCGCGGCGATCTGGGCTTGCGTCGGCGGCTGTACCTTGCCGTCTGCCACGCTCACCGGGATCGGCACGGATACCGTGTGTGTCTGACCGATATAGGCCATGTCGAGCTCGAAGCTCGCTTCGCGCGCCTCGAAGCGGGTGCCGGCGGCCTTCAGCATCGCCATGCCACGGTCGTGGTGATCCTGCATCACCGCGCCCAGCATGCCGGTATCCAGCCCGTCGAGCATCGCGTTGAGGGTCTGCACGAAATCCTGCCGCATGTCGGCGATGACGCAACCCAGTGCCGAGGTCACGCCCGGATAGCGCGGCACGATGGCGCGCGCGATCCCGACCTCGGCCAGCATCGCGCCCGCATGCAGCGCACCGCCGCCGCCAAAGGGCATGAAGGCGAATTTCTTGGGGTCGAAACCGCGCTCGATGCTGACCAGCCGCAAGGCGCCGGCCATGCGCGAATTGGCCACCCGCAGGATCGCCTCGGCGGCGGCCAGAGTATCGAGGCCCAGCGGCTGGCCGACATGGAGGTCGATGGCGCGTGCCGCTGCCTCGACGTCGAGGCGCGCAAGCTTGCCGCCAATGGGGTTGTCGGGGTCGATGCGGCCCAGCACCACATTGGCATCGGTCACGGTGGGGCGATCATTGCCCAGCCCATAGGCCACCGGCCCCGGATCGGACCCCGCGCTTTCCGGACCGATGTTTAACAGACCTCCCTTGTCCACCCAGGCGATCGAGCCGCCGCCCGCCCCGATGGTGGTGATCTCGATCATCGGGGTCCGCACCACCATGCCGAAATCGATCGAGGTCTGCGGCGCCAGCATCGAGCGCCCCTCGGCGATCAGCGAGACATCGAAACTGGTGCCCCCCATGTCGCCGGTGATCACGTTGTCGAACCCGGCCGAGCGGGCGATATAGCCCGCCGCGATTACCCCCGCAGCAGGGCCAGACAGCGCCGTGCGGATCGGAAAGCGGCAGGCGGTGTCCACATCCATCACGCCGCCATTTGACTGCACGATCATGAACTCGCCGCCGAACCCGCCCTTGTCCAGCGCCGCCCCCAGCCGCCCCAGATAGCCCGAGACCTCGGGTTGCAGATAGGCGTTGAGCGCGGTGGTCGAGAACCGCTCGTATTCGCGGATCTCGGGCAGGATTTCCGAGGAGGCGGAGACATGTTCGTTGGGCCAGATCTCGCGCAGGGCAGCCACGGCGGCGGCCTCGTTGGCGGGGTTGGCATAGGCGTTGGCAAAGAGGATAGCGACAGCGATACAGCCCTGATCCTGCAATTGCCGGGCTGCGCGGCGCACCGCATCCAGGTCAACGGGTGTGCGGATGGTGCCATCGGCCAGCGTCCGTTCCGGCACTTCCAGCCGGTTGCGCCGGTCCACGACCGGTTCGAAATCGCCGCGCAACCCCCAGGTGCGGGGCCGGTCGCGGCGGCGCATCTCCAGCACGTCGCGCAAGCCTTGGGTGCAAATCACGCCCGTCCGCGCGCCCTTGCGCTCCAAGAGCGCATTTGTGCCCGCCGTGGTGCCATGCACCACCACGCCAACACCGCCGATATCGGCAACCGCCTCGGTGATGCCCTGAAGGAATCCCGATGACTGGTCGGGGCGCGAAGTCGGTACCTTGCCGACGCGGGCGGTGCCGTCGCTTTCGTCCAGCACAAAGATATCCGTGAAGGTGCCGCCGACATCGACGCCGATCATCTTGCCGCTCATCGCATGCCCTCACGCCAGGTTGAGCCATAGAGGCGGTCGGCCTCGGCCTCGCTCAGGAAATCGCGCACCACGTCCAGCGCCACGGCGGCCGGGTCGCGTTCGGCAGCTGGGCCATAGCCGCCGCCGCCGGGGGTTTCCAGCCGCACCGCCTCGCCCTGTTTCAGGCGGATGCCGCGCATCTTGGATACCAGCGGCGGGTGTGGCCAGTCGGCGCCCTGCTGGTAAGTGAAGACGTTCAGCGCCCCTTCCTCGCCACCGGCCACGCCCTTGGGCGCAAAGCGCCCGCGCTCGCCGAACAGGAACCCTTCGGCGCCGTTTTCCTCGAGCACCTCGATTTCATAGACCGCGCCCAGCCCGCCGCGATGCCGCCCCGCGCCTGCGCTGTCGCGTCTCAGCGCCCATTGCCGGAACATCACGGGATAGGCGGCCTCAAGGATTTCCAGCGGCGGGATGGTCGCGGTGGAAATCGGCGCATTGCCGTGGTTCAGCCCGTCGCTTTCGGGCGATCCGCCATGGCCGCCGCCGTAAAAGCTGAACATCACCCAGGGCTTGCCATTGCTGCGCCGCCCGGCGATGGAAAGCGCGTTGATGGTGCCGTAGGCATTGGCCACCACCCGATCGGGTACCGCCTGGGCAAAGGCACAGAATACCACGTCGATCATCCGCAGGATGGTTTCGGTATAGCCGCCGGTGGGTGCCGGAAATTCCGCCGACAGGATCGAGCCCTCGGGCACTGTGACCTCGATGGGCCGCATCACCCCCGCATTGGCGGGCAGCAGCGGGAAGATGTGCTTGATGGCTACATAGACCGTGGCGATCGTGGTGGGCAGCGCGATATTCACCGGCCCGGCACATTTCGGAGCAGAGCCGGTGAAATCCAGATGCATCCGGTCGCCCTTGATCTCCAGCGCCACCCGGATCGGCAGCGGTGTGTCGTCGATCCCGTCGTTGTCGAGAAAATCCTCGGCCTCCCAACGCCCGTCCAGAATGGTTGCCAGCTCCGAGCGCATCAGCCGCTCGGCCCGGATGCCCAGCGCGTCGAGCGCCGCATCGACCGTACCCGCGCCATATTCGTCCAGGAGTTCATCCATCCGACGCACGCCCAGATCCAGCGCGCCCAGCTGGCCGTTCAGATCACCCTGCGCCGATTGCGGCAGGCGGGTGTTGCGCAGCAGGATGTCGATGATGTCCTGGTTGACCACACCCGCGCGCGCCAGCCGCACGGGCGGCAGCACAAACGCCTCCTGGAACACTTCGGTGGCTGCCGGGTTGTAATTGCCCGGCACAGCGCCGCCTACATCATGCCAATGCCCGACCGAGGCCAGCCAGCAGAAAAGTTTCCCATCCCGGAAATACGGGCGCACAAGGCGCATGTCGCTCAGATGCGTGCCGCCGATATGGGCGTCGTTGAAGATGAAGATATCGCCATCTGCCAGGTCGCCATCCGCGGCGACCTTCTCGATCACCGCCTTAACGGCAAAGGACATGACACCGACAAAGATCGGCAGGCCCGATTTGCCCTGCACCAGCGTGTCGCCGGTTTCGGCATGGTAAAGCCCATGGCTGGCATCATGCGCCTCGGCGATGATCGGGTTGAAGGCGGCACGGAACAGGGTCGCGTCCATCTCGTCGGCGATCTGTTCCATGCGCCCGGCCAGAACCGAAAGCGTGATCGGGTCAATCTCGCTCATGCCCGCCCCCTTAGTTCGCCCATGTCGTTCCACACGTCCTGCCGGGTGATCCGGCCCGCCACCAGTTCGAACCGGTCGATGAAGCGGATGCCGGAAAAGGCGGTGCCATCCAGCCATTCGCCCGACAGCGTTCCCCGGCAGTAGACGACCGAGATGTCGCCCGCACCGGGCATGGCGTCGAACCCCTCATAGGTCTTGGTCACAAAGCTGTAGCGGGGACGCGCCCAGTCGATCAGCTCAGCAAGGTCGGTCATCGGGCCGGTGCCGGGGAAATACATGGTGAACCCGTCGCCCTGCATCGCGCGGGCGGCGTCCAGATCGCGCGCCTCCATTGCCGACAAATAGGCGCGCACCACCTCGGCCGGGTCGGGCAGGGCGGGGGCTGGGGTTTTCGTGTCGCGGCCGCGGTAATAGGCGTCGGGGGCCATTTCGTGGATCATCACCGTGACCCCATCCAGCGGCGCCGGCAGCACGAAGCGCACCGCATCCGTCAGCGCATGGCCAAGCCTTCGCTTGTCCTCTTCGCCATACCCTTTGATCAGGTGCAGTTCGACCACCGGCATAGCATCCCTCCCGCGGATGAAAGCTGTATCATTGATAATACATTTAACCGGGATATAGTCAGAGGCAATTCTTTCCTTTGGGTCGGGCCGAAAATGGCAGAGGTGCAGGCGCAGACAAGGGGCGGGGCGCGGTTACCCGCAGGCGCCAAATCGCGCCGCGTGTACCTGTCTCTCCTGGAACAGATATCGGCCGGGCGGTTGGGGCCGAGCCAGAAGCTGCCGGGCGAGGAGCAACTGGCCGAAGACTATGGCGTATCCCGTGTCACGGTTCGCCGGGCGCTGGACGCCTTGGCCGAAAACGGGCTGTTGTCGCGGCGCGCGGGCAGCGGCACCCGGGTCCGGCCCCGTGCGGCCGCGCCGCAGCCCGTGACCATGGATTTCTCGACTCTTCTGCCGCAACTGGTCGAGATCGGGCGCCGGACCGAAGTGCGGCTGTTGTCGAGCCGGATCGATCAGGCACCCGAGCATGTGGCGCGCGCATTGGGCCTGGCGCCGGGCGAGCCGGTGCAGATCGCCCGGCGGACCCGCAGCATCGGTGGGACAGCCTATTCGCATCTGACGACCTTCGTGCCTTCGCGTATCGCGGCGGGGATATCGGATGAGGATCTCTCGCGCGAGCCGCTGCATGTGCTGCTGGAGCGCAATGGCGTGAAAATCGCCGATGCGCGGCAGTCGGTGTCAGCCACTCTTGCAGGCCCCGAGGTGGCCACGGCGCTGGGCCTGCCCGAAGGGACCGCGCTGCTGTCGCTGGACCGGGTCGTGCGCGATGCCGAGGGGCGGGGGGTCGAATTCCTTTCCGGCCTCTACCGCCCCGACATGTTCCGGCTCGACATGAGTCTGACGCGTGTGGACCATGCAAGCGGCCGCTACTGGGAACCGGCCATCACCCCGCTGGAGGAAACACCCCGATGAACGCGCCGCTGACCCTGCTGGACCGGCTCTGGTCGATACACGAGGTGCATCGTGGCACGGATGGCGCATCGCTGCTTTGGGTCGACCGGCACCTGGTGCACGAGGGATCGCACCACGCCTTTGGCCGGCTGGCCGAGCGTGCCTTGCCGGTGGCCGAACCCGGCCTGACATTCGCGGTGGTCGATCACTATGCGCCGACGCGCCGGGCGGGTCCGATTGCCGACCCGGCGATTGCCCGGATGATCGAGACCCTGCGTGGCAACGCCACCCGGCATGGGCTGCGGCTTTTTGATCTGAACGATCCCGATCAGGGCATCGTGCATGTGGTCGGGCCGGAACAGGGGCTGACGCTGCCCGGCCTGCTGATCACCTGCGGCGATAGCCATACCTCGACCCACGGCGCATTTGGTGCGCTCGCCTTCGGCATCGGCGCCACCGAGGTGGCCCATGTGCTGGCGACCCAGACCATCTGGCAGCGCAAGCCGCAGGCGATGCGGATCACTGTCGATGGCACGCTGCCTGCGGGGGTGTCGGCCAAGGATATCGCGCTGAACTGGATCGCGCGGTTTGGCGCCGACGGGGCACAGGGCCACGCTGTGGAATATGCGGGCAGTGCCATTCGCGGCCTGTCGATGGAGGGGCGGATGACCCTGTGCAACCTGACCATCGAAGGCGGCGGGCGCATGGGCATGGTGGCCCCGGACGAGGTGAGTTTTGCCTATTTGCGCGACCGTCCTTATGCGCCCCGTGGCGATGACTGGCAAAAGGCGCTGCACAACTGGCACGCCCTGGCCAGCGATGCAGATGCCCGGTTCGACCGCGATGTCGCCCTCTCGGCCGAGGAGATCGCCCCCATCGTGACCTGGGGCACCAGCCCGGAGCAGGCCCTGCCCATCGACGCGTCCGTTCCGGACCCAGAAACCCTGCCGCCCACAAAGGTGCAGGCGGCGCGCGCCGCGCTCGACTACATGGGGCTGGCGCCGGGCCGTCCCCTGGCGGGTACGCCTGTCGACCAGGTGTTCATCGGCTCCTGCACCAATGGCCGGATCGAGGATCTTCGCGCCGCCGCCGCGGTTCTGGCCGGGCGCAAGGCGCGGGTGCCGGGGCTGGTCTCGCCCGGATCGGCGCGGGTCAAGGCGCAGGCCGAACAGGAGGGGCTGGACCGTGTGTTCACCGAAGCCGGGCTGGATTGGGTGGCGTCGGGCTGTTCCATGTGCGTCGGCATGAACGGCGATCTGGTCGCGGCGGGCAAGCGCTGCGCCTCTTCCACCAACCGCAACTTCCGCGGCCGCCAGGGCAAGGGCGCGCGCACCCATCTGATGTCGCCGGCCATGGTGGCGGCGGCGGCGGTGACCGGAACGCTGTGCGATGTCAGGCCATTGTTGCAGGGGAGGGCGATCTGATGGCCGGATGGAGCGCACAACGGGGCAAGGCGGTGCTGTTGCCGATGGCCAATATCGACACCGACCAGTTGATCCCGGCGCGGTTCATGTCGACCCCGCGTGCGCAGGGTTATGGCCGCTTCCTGCTGCATGATGTGCGCCGCACGCCGGGCGGAGAGCTTGACCCGGCCTTTCCGCTGAATACCCATCCCGACGCCTGCATCCTGATCACCGGGCGCAACTTTGGCAGCGGTTCGTCTCGCGAGGCAGCGGTCTATGCCCTTGTCGACGCCGGGGTGCGCGTGGTTGTGGCGCCGAGTTTCGGGGATATCTTCGCAGGCAATGCGGTGAACAACGGCTTGCTCCCTGCGCTTGTCACCGAGGCTGACGCCGAATTGCTGTCCAAGGCCTTGTCGACGCGTGCGGGGCAGGGCGTCGCCGATCTCGCGTCCCGGGTGTTGACGATCGACGGGGTGTCGGTGCCGTTCCAACTGGACGAGGTCTGGCGGACCAAACTGCTCAACGGCTGGGACGATATCGACCTCACCCGTCAGCACGCGCCGGAGATAGCCGCCTATCGAGCGCGGCTATTGGCCGAGCCCGGCCGGTTTCCATCGCGGGGAATGGACCGCTCCTAGGGAACGGTTCCTGGTATGCGATGTATCGCCGCCACCCCGGCCCAAGCCGGTCCACCAACCTTGCCGTATCGCGCCTTGCGGTCCTAGACTGGTCCGCGACGGGCCATGTCGCCGGACGGGGACGGCCTGAGGGCAGCCGAAAGGTGCGGTCTTGACCGGGAACACGTTTACCATTCGAAACCTCAGGAAGACCTATGGTCAGGGTGAAACCGCCGTCCACGCCCTGCGGGGTGTCAGCCTCGACATTCCCGAGGGAGAATTCGTGGTCCTGCTGGGCGCGTCGGGCAGCGGGAAATCGACCTTGCTCAACATCATCGGGGGGCTCGACCGGGCCAGCGAGGGCACGGCGCAATTCCGCGATCGCGAGCTGACCACCATGTCGGACAGCGAGTTGACCCGCTATCGGCGTGACCATGTCGGCTTTGTCTTTCAGTTCTACAACCTGATGCCCAGCCTCACCGCGCGCGAGAATGTCGAACTGGTGACCGAGATTGCCCGCAATCCGATGGAGGCCGACACCGCGCTGGCACTGGTGGGGCTGGCCGAGCGGGCCGACCACTTTCCCGCCCAGCTCTCGGGCGGTGAACAGCAGCGGGTGGCGATTGCCCGCGCGGTGGCCAAACAGCCCGAGGTGCTGTTCTGCGACGAACCCACCGGCGCGCTGGACAGCACCACGGGCCGGGCGGTGCTGAAGGTGCTGAAAGAGGTGAACGAGCGGTTGGGTGCCACGGTTCTAGTGGTCACCCATGCGGCCTCGCAGGCGGCAATGGCCGACCGGGTGATCCGGTTCGGCGACGGGCAGGTGATCGAGGTCAAGGTGAACGAGACCAAGCTGACCCCGGAGCAGATCGAATGGTAGGGGGGCGATGTCACCGCTGAGCATCAAACTCGGCCGCGATCTGTGGCGGATCAAGGGGCAGGCCGTCGCCATCGCCCTGGTGGTGGCGGTGGGTGTGCTGCTTCAGGTGATGCAAACAGGCCTGGTGCGCAGTCTCGACGAAACACGGCGGGCCTATTACGAGCGCTACCGGCTGGCCGAGATCTTTGCCCCGGTCACCCGAGCGCCGGTCCATACGGCGGCCGAGCTGAGCAAGATCGACAGTGTCGCGGCGGTCGAAACCCGGGTTGTCGGCGCGGCGCTGATCGATCTGCCCGACGCGGCGGTGCCGGTGCGGGCACAGGTTGCCTCGCTGCCCGCTCAGGGCGCCCCCCGGCTGAACGACGTGCTGGTCACCGACGGGCGCGGCTTGTCGCGCGAGCGGCCCGACGAAATCCTTCTTTTACAGGGGTTTGCCAAGGCGCATGGGCTGCGGCCGGGTGACCGCATCAGCGCCACGATGAACGGGGCGCGGCACGAGTTCGCGATTTCCGGCCTCGCCGTCTCGCCCGAGTTTCTCTATACAACCGCGCCGGGCGAACTGGTGCCCGACGATCGCCGTTTCGCGGTGCTCTGGATGACCCGCGCGGCGCTCGAGGCGGCCTTTGACATGGATGGCGCGTTCAACGAGGCGCTTCTGTCGCTGTCGCGCGGCACCGAGCCCGAGGCGGTGATGGCCGAGGTCGACCGGCTGCTTGACCGCTACGGCGGCACCGGCGCCTATCATCTGGACGATCTGCCTTCGAACAAGTTCGTGGCTGAAGAGATCAACGGTATCCGGCAGACTTCGGCCACGGTGCCGCCGGTCTTCATGGCGGTGGCGGCCTTCCTCCTCTATATCGTGATCTCGCGCCTGGTGGATGCCGAGCGCAAGGAGATCGGGCTGATGAAGGCCTTTGGCTATACCAGCTGGGAGGTGGGGGCGCATTACCTCAAGATGGTATTGGTGATCGCGGTGGGCGGCGCGCTGCTGGGCGGGGTTCTGGGCATCCTCGCGGGGCGCTGGATGGTCGATCTCTACATGCTCTACTACAAGTTCCCCTTTCTGCTGTTCCGGCTCGACCCGTCCAGCTTCGCCATCGGGTTTGCCGTCAGTGTTCTGGCGGCCTCGGCCGGCGGGCTCCTGGTGCTGCGGCGGGTCTTTGCCCTGACTCCGGCGGTGGCGATGCGCGCCGCCGCGCCTGCCGACTATAGCCGCGCGCGCCCGTTGGGGGGCTGGATGGGCCGGGTGCTGGACCAGCCTACCCGGATGGTGCTGCGCCGACTGGCACGTCAGCCGCTGCGCATGGGGGGGGCGATTGCCGGGGTGGGGGCGGCCACCGCGCTGGGGGCGGCGATGGCCTCTCTGCTGGCCAGCTATGACACCATGGTCGAGATGAGTTTCGGCGTCATCGACCGCAGCGATGTCACGGTGTCCTTCATCCACCCCATCGCCGAGCAGAGCCGCCACGACCTTGCCGCCATTCCCGGCGTGATCGAGGTGGAGCCGATCCGCGTGGTCAGCGCGGTTCTGCGCAACGGGCGCCACAGTTATCGCGGCGCAGTCAACGGCATGACCGTGGCACCACGCCTCTATCGCGCGGTCGATGCCGATATGGCCGATATTCCGATCCGTGCAGATGGAATCATCCTGTCCACCGGCCTTGCCCGCGCGTTGGATATCCAGGCAGGCGACCGGCTGACCCTCGACGTGCGCGAGGGCCGCCGCCCCATCGTCGAGGTACCAGTCAGCGGCGTGTCGGAAAGCCTGATCGGCTCGCCCGCCTATATGGAGATCGGCGCGCTGAACCGGCTGCTGAAAGAGCCGTTGCGCATCTCGGGTGCCTTTCTGCGGGTGGACCCAGCGCAGGGCGACGAGATCTATCGGACCCTCAAGGACCGGCCCATGGTGGCGGGGGTTGCGCTGAAATCCGAAAGCCGCGCCGCGCTACGCAAGATGATGGATCAGGGCGCCGGCGCCATGCGCTATGTCATGGCGGTGATCGCCGGGGTGATCACATTCGGTGTCATCTACAATGCCGCGCGGGTGGCCCAGGCAGAGCGCAAGCGCGATCTAGCGGGGTTGCGGGTACTTGGCTTTACCCGCGGCGAGGTCGCCTTTGTCCTGTTGGGAGAGCTCGCGGTGGTGGTGCTCTTGGCGATGCCGCTTGGCGCGCTGGGCGGCTATTGGCTGAGCTTCGCGATTTCGGCGGGGTTCAGTACCGACCTGTATCAGATCCCGGCCAGTTTCGGACTGGCCGGTTTCGGCCAGGCGATGATCGTGGTGCTGATCGCGGCGCTTACGTCGGGCTGGCTGGTGAAACGCGATATCGACAGGACCGACCTGATCCTGGCGCTGAAAAACAGAGAGTGACGAGAGTGGCCCGGCAACAAAGACGATCCCGCAGCGTTCTGACCCTCGCAACCGCCCTTGGTGTGGCCGGGTTCCTGGCCTTCGCCTTCTGGCCGCGCCCGATGCTGGTGGATATGGCCGAGGTCCGGCAGGGCCGCATGGTGCTCACCATCGACGAGGAGGGGCGCACGCGGGTCAAGGAGCCCTATGTGGTCTCGTCTCCGGTTGCGGGCGAGTTGCAGCGCGTCACGGTCGAGCCGGGCGAGGTGGTCGAGCGTGGCAAGACCGTGGTGGCGCAGATGCGCCCCGCCAACCCCTCGGCGCTGGATATACGCACCCGCGAACAGGCCCATGCCGCCGTCACCGCCGCCGAGGCGGCGCTGCGGCTGGCCCATGCAGACCTGAACGCGGCCGAGGCCAAGCGCGACTTTGCCGAAAGCGAGCTGGAACGCGCCGGCAAGCTGGTCGAGCGCGGCGTGACCAGTCAGGTCACCCTGCAACGGGCCGAGCAGGAGGCGCGGGTGGCGCGCGCCAATCTGGACACGGTGGGCGCGGCCATCGCCATGCGCGAGGCGGAACTGGCCAATGCCCGCGCGCAGCTGATCGGATTTGACGACGCGGCGTTGGGGGCCGCGCTCTCCGAGCGCAACCCCGACGGCCACAGTATTCCGCTGCGCGCGCCCATCGACGGCACCATCCTGAAGGTGATTCAGAAGAGTGAGACGACCCTGCCGGCCGGTGCCCCGATCCTCGAGATCGGCGATATCGAGGGCGATCTGGAAGTGATGGCCGAATTGCTCTCCTCGGACGCGGTGCAGGTGCAAACCGGGGACCGGGTGATCATCACCAATTGGGGCGGCGCGCGCGATCTGGCCGGGCTTGTCACCCGGATCGACCCCTATGGCTATACCAAGCATTCCGCCCTCGGGGTCGAGGAACAGCGGGTACAGGTCATCATCCAGTTCGAGACGCCCAGCGACGAGCGCGAGAACCTGGGCCATGGTTATCGTGTCGAGGTGCGGATTGTTGTCTGGGAGCGCGCGGATGCGCTGATCGTGCCCTCGGCGGCGATCTTCCGCCATGGCGACGCTTGGGCAGTCTTTGCGGTCGAAGAGGGGCGCGCGGTGCTGCGCGAGATCGAGGCCGGGCGCAACAACGGGCGCGAGGCCGAAGTCCTGTCTGGGCTAAAGTCCGGCGCGCGGGTGGTACTGTTCCCCTCGGCGGAACTGGTCGAGGGCGCGAAGCTGGCACAGCGCCAACTTGATTGAGCGGCGCGCGGGATCGCCCCGCGCGCCATGTGCCTCAGCTGCCCGCAGCAGTGGCGCGGCGCCACTTGGCCGGGCCGCTCTGGTGGATCGAATTGCCTTTGGTGTCGACCGCGACGGTCACTGGCATGTCCTCGACCTTGAGTTCGTAGATGGCTTCCATCCCGAGGTCCTGGAACGCGACCGGCTTGGCCGCCTTGATCGCCTTGGACACCAGATAGGCCGCGCCCCCCACCGCGATCAGATAGGCAGCCTTGTGCTTGGCGATCGCCTCGATGGCGACCGGGCCGCGCTCGGCCTTGCCGACCATCACCTTGAGTCCGGTATCGCCCAGGATACGGTCGGTGAACTTGTCCATCCGGGTCGAGGTGGTCGGGCCCGCCGGGCCGATCACCTCGTCGCCCACCGCATCGACGGGACCGACGTAATAGATCGCCTTGCCCTTCAGATCGACGGGCAGCGGTTCGCCCTTGTCGAGCATGTCGACCATCCGCTTATGCGCGGCGTCGCGGCCGGTATAAAGCGTGCCCGAGAGCAGCAGCGTCTGTCCCGGCTCCAGCGCCGCCAGCGCGCTGTCGTTCAGATCGTCGAGGTTGAGCCGCGTCGCCTGCGCCCCGGCCGCATCCAGCAGGATGTCGGGATACAGGTCCATCGAGGGCGGGGTGAATTCAGCGGCCCCCGACCCGTCGAGGGTGAAATGCACATGCCTTGTGGCGGCGCAGTTGGGGATCAACCCCACGGGCAGCGAGGCCGCATGGGTCGGGAAGCTCTTGATCTTGACATCAAGCACGGTGGTCACGCCGCCCAGACCCTGTGCGCCGATACCCAGCGCGTTGACACGGTCATAGATTTCCAACCGCAGCTCCTCGGTCTTGTCCGAGGGGCCGCGGCGCAGCAGGTCGGACATGTCGAGCGGTTCGCTCAGCGCCTGTTTCGCCAGCGCCATCGCCTTGTCGGCATTGCCGCCCACACCGATGCCCAGCACGCCCGGCGGGCACCAGCCGGCACCCAGCGTCTCGACCGTCTGCACCACCCAGTCGGCCACATTGCCCGAGGGGTTGAGCGTGGTGAATTTCGACTTGTTCTCGGATCCGCCACCCTTGGCCGCGACCTCGACCTCGATCGTGTCGCCCGCGACCATCTCGACCGTCAGCATGCAGGGCGTGTTGTCGCCCGAGTTCTTGCGGGCGCCGAACGGGTCGACCACCACGCTGGCGCGCAGCGGGTTGGTGTCGCGCTGGTATCCCTGGCGGGTGCCCTCGTCACAGATCTCTTGCAGCGAGCGGCTGAAATCGGTCTTGGCCTGGACGCCCACCTTGACGTGGATATTGGCGGCGCCGGTATCCTGACAGATCGGGCGGCGGCCCATGGCGCACATGCGCGAGTTGACCAGGATTTGGGCCATCGCGGCCTTGGCGCCGGGGTTTTCCTCGCGCTCCCAGGCGCTGGTCATGGCCCCGATGAAATCTGCCGGGTGGTAATACGAGATATATTGCAGCGCCTCGGCGATGCTTTCGATCATGTCGCTTTCGCGGATCACGCCCATGTCGGTCCTCCTGGGTGCGGCGGGCCGCGCCGGGGGCGCGCGGGTTGCCGGGTTGCCTGGTCTTAGGTGTCTGGCCACGCAAAGCGGCCGGTTTATGCGGGGTTTAGCGCGATTCCGGGGGGTGCTGCCATAGGGATATGCCCGGTGCGGCCTCGCGCCCCAATCGGGGCTTGCCTGTTGTGGCGCACTGGCGCAGCCTGCCGCAGTGGTCACGAAACAGGAAGGGCGGCGAAGATGCAGCAGCGAACCGTTACCGCAGGCGTGCTCGCGGTCACCTATCTGGAGACGGGGCCCACCGATGGCTGGCCCTGTATCCTGAGCCATGGCTTTCCCTATGACGTGCAGACCTATGCCGAGGCTGCGCCGCTGCTGGCGGCGGCGGGGGCGCGGGTGATCCTGCCCTGGCTGCGCGGCTATGGCCCGACCCGGTTCCTGTCGCCCGACACGCCCCGCTCGGGCGAGCAGGCGGCGCTGGCCGCCGATCTTCTGGCGCTGATGGATGCGCTGGGGATCGGGCGCGCGGTGCTGGGGGGCTATGACTGGGGCGGGCGCGCCTCTTGCATTGTCGCGGCGCTTTGGCCCGAACGGGTCGAGGCGCTGGTGAGCGGCAATTCCTACAACATCCAGAACATCCCCCGTTCGGGCGAGCCCGAGGCGCCCGAGGTCGAGGCAAGTTTCTGGTACCAGTACTACTTTCATTCCGAGCGCGGGCGGCGCGGGTTGGAACGGGACCGCCGCGCGCTGGCCCGAACGCTCTGGCGCATGTGGTCGCCCACATGGGCATTCAGCACGGCAGAGTTCGACCGCACGGCGGACGCCTTCGACAACCCGGACTTTGTTGACGTGGTGATCCATTCCTATCGCCACCGCTTCGGCCTGGTGCCGGGTGATCCGGCCTATGCCCATATCGAGACGCAGCTGGTGGCCCAGCCCAGGATCAGCGTGCCGACGGTGGCAATCGACGGCAACCGCGACGGCGTGAACGCCGGAACCGCAGGGCATGCGACACAGTTCACCGGCCCGTTCGACTATCGGGTTTTCGAGGGTGCGGGCCACAACCTGCCACAGGAGCGGCCCCGTGACTGGGCGCAAGCTGTGCTGGATGCGCGGGCACTGGCGCGCGCCTAACCTTTGCGCGGCATCCGGCGATAGGTGAACTCTGCCGCGTCCCCCTCGGCCAGCGCGGTCTCGAGCAGCGCGGTGACCTTGTGGTGATCGGGTGAGCGGGAGCAGACAGGATCGGTCGCCGCCGCGTCGCCGGCCAGCGCCAGCGCTTGGCAGCGGCAGCCGCCAAAGTCAATTCCGACCCGCTCGCAGCTGCGGCATGTCTCGGGCAAATGGTCGGTGCCGCGATAGGCGTTGAAGGCGGCGCCGTCATACCAGATCTCGCGCAGGGTTTTATCGGGGAACCGGTCAAAGTCGAGATGCGGGATGGTCTCGGCCGCGTGACAGGGCAGCACGGTGCCATCGGGCGCTATGTTCAAACCTGCCGAACCCCAGCCGCCCATGCAGGCTTTTGGATAATCGGCGTAATAGTCGGGTGGCACGAAATCGAAGGCGAGCGTGCCGCGCAGCCGCGCCTCGGCCTCGGCCACGATCCGCTTGGCAGCCTCGGTCTGGGCGCGGCTGGGCAGCAGCGCGGCCCGGTTGCGCGTGGCCCAGCCGTGGAACTGCACGCAGGCCACTTCGAGCCGGCGGGCGCCCAGCTCGATGGCCAATTCGATGGTGCGTTCAAGGTCGTCGAGATTGTGGCGATGCATCACCGCGTTCAGGGTCAGCGGGATGCCGCGCGCCTTGATCTCGGCGGCTACTGCCATCTTGCGGGCAAATCCGCCCTTGTAGCCGCCGATGCGGTCGGCCAGTTCGGGCGTGGTGCCTTGCAGCGACAGCTGGATATGGTCGAGGCCCACGGCCTCGAGCGCGTCGAGCCGCGCGGGGGTCAGACCGATGCCGCTGGTGATCAGGTTTGTGTAGAGCCCTGCCTCATGGGCCGCGTGCGTCAGGTCGACGAGATCGGGACGCGAGGCGGGTTCGCCGCCCGAGAGATGCAGTTGCAGCACCCCCAATTCGGCAGCCTCTCCAAAGGCGCGCGCCCAGGTTTCAGTGTTCAGCTCGTTCTCCTTGCCGTGGAGCGCGAGCGGGTTTGAGCAATAGGGGCAGGCCAGCGGGCAGCGATGGGTCAGCTCGGCCAGCATGGCGATGGGGGCGGGAACACTCATGCCGGACGCCTCGCCGCCGGAATTCGGCACGAATTCCGGCCCGGAAAACCGGTGGTTTTCCGGATCGTTTTCCGTGCCGGAAAACGCCGCCCCGTCATGGCGACACCATCAGGAACATGCGGGCGCGCAAGCCTTGCAGAAAGGCCTGCACATCCTTCTCGATCTCTGCCCGGGGCGCGTCATAGGCGGCCGCCAGTTGGTCGACCAGCGCCGCCAGGCTGGTCTGCCCGTCCACGCGCGACAGGATCGCCTCGCCCACCGCATCCAGCGCCACTGCCTTTTCCGGCGCCAGCAGCACAAGGCCGCCGCGCACCCGGTCCGCCACCAACCGCACGCCGCGCGGCAGATAGGGGCGGTCGGTGGGGGCCAGTGCCAGCGTCATGCCATGCCCTCGCCGGGGCGCCATGCGCCGGGAGGCACATGGCCGTCGACATAGGCGCCCCAGAGCGCGTCGAGCTGCGCCCAGAGAACATCCGTCTTGAAGATCAGCGCCGCGCAGGCCATGTCGGCCTTCTCGGGCGTATCCGCGTGGTCCAGCACCCAGCCCAGCCCATAAGCCACGTCGCGCGGCGCCTCGGTCAGGCGTTTGCGGAAGTAACTCAGGCTGGTGTCGTCGGCGAAATCATAGTGCCTGAGCAGCCCCTCGATCCGGTTCTCGTGGATTTTCGGCGCGAACAGTTCTGTCAGGGACGAAGCCACCGCCTGCAACAAAGGTTGTTCGCGGACATAGTGGATATAGGCCTCGACCGCAAAGCGGGTGGCGGGCAGGATACCGCGCCCCGAGGCCACGTAATCGGGGTCGAGCCCCACTGCCTCGGCCAGTTTCAACCAGCGCCGCAGCCCGCCGCCGCTGTCGACACCGCCATCGTGATCCTCGATCCGCGACCGCCAGGCGCGGCGGATATCGGGATCGGCGCAGCGCGACAGAAAGGCCGCGTCCTTCATCGGGATCGCCGCCTGATAGGCCCATCGGTTGATCACCCAGGCGCGTACCTGATCGGGGGTGCAGTCGCCGCCATGCAGCTTGTGATGAAACGGATGCTTGTCGTGATAGCGTTCGGCGCCGATGGCGCGCAGCCGGGCCTCAAGGTCTTTGCGGCTCATAGCACGATCTCCAATCCGTCATGGGCCACCTGCCAGCCCTGTCGCGCCACTTCGGCGCGCTCGGCGCTGTCCTCGCGCCAGACCGGATTGGTGTTGTTGATATGAATATAGGTCTTGCCCGCTGTGAGGCCGGCCAGCCGCAGCAGCGAACCATCGTCGCCCGAGATCGGGATATGTCCCATGCGACGCCCGGTCTTGATGCCGGTGCCGCTGCGGATCATCTCGTCATCGTCCCAAAGCGTGCCGTCGAACAGCAGATGATCGGCATCCGACAGCCGGTCCAGCAGATCGTCGGGCACATGGGCGCAGCCGGGGATGTAATAGGCGGTGCTGCGCCCGTCGCTGAGGCGCACGCCGACCGTCTGTTCGCCGATCAACCCGGTATCGACGGTCTCGCCCTCCATGAACAGAGGCACCTTGCCGGGCACCGCGAACAGCATGGCCTGCAGCCCGTCATGCAGCGCAAAGGGCGTGTCCAGAGCGACGCGGCGGCGGGCGACCTTGTCGCGGGCCAGCGCGTCAAAGATACGGTTGCCCTCCAGAACCTCGTGAATACCGGCCGTGGCAAACAGATCAAACGGCGTCTGCTCGCGCAGCGACAAGAGCCCGGCGATATGGTCGATATCGCCATTGGTCACCAGCGCCGAGGCCACGGGCGAGCCGCGCAGGCCTTGCGGGTGCAGCACGGCCCGGTCCTGCATCTGCTGGCGGATATCGGGCGAGGCATTCAGGATCGACCAGCGCGATCCGTCAGCTGATACCGCCAACGACGATTGGCCGGACGACCTGAGTCGCCCGGCACGCGCATCGTTGCAATTGACGCAGCCGCAATTCCATTGCGGCAAGCCACCACCGGCCGCGGCACCCAGAACGACGATCTTCATCTTCGGGCCTCCGCGGCGGGGTCGTGGTTACAGGATCGGGTCGGTGCCGCGACCGCCTTCATCCTCTGCCGGGGCGTACATGTTGATTTCCATGCCGCAGTTCACTTCACGAAGCTTCGGAGCCGTCCAAGCCATTTTTCACCTCCACTGGCTGATTGTCTTGTCAGTCAGCCTACCCCGTGGGGCCGGACTGGCAAATGCTCCTTTGGTCGAATGTCGGTCAGGATGTGCTGGCGGTGGCCCCGGACAGAAATCCGCGCAGGGCTTCGGCCGCGATCGGCTTGTGAAACAGCTCCCAGCCTTGCTGCACGCAGATGTCGATCACCGCCGGAGAGCGCGAGGCTGTGATGATGCATGACGGTACCGGCCCGAGACGGGTACGGATCATGTTGAGCAGCACGGTCCCCATCTCGCCCCGGTCCAGTTGCAGATCGGCGATCACCGCATCGGGCTGAATGCCTTCGTCGTCGATTAGCGCCAGCGCCTCGGCGATCGAGGCGGAGGGCAGGACACAGACATCCCAGGCTTCCATCGCGATGGTCAGCGCGTTGCGCAATTCGGCATCGTTCTCGACCAGCAGCACGATCAGGCCGTTCAGCCCCGACGGAGCCAGTGCAGGGCCGGAGGTGCGGCGGAAACTGGTGAAATCCGGTGTCGGCGCCACCGACAATTCTACTAGAAACCCCGAGCCGCGTCCCACGGTCGAAACCAGATCGAGCGGATGGCCGAGCAAGGCGCAGGCCCGCTCGACAATGGCCAGTCCCAGCCCCATCCCCTCGGCGGCCGAGGCGGCGGCGTCGAGCCGCTGGAATTCGCGAAAGATGATATCACGCTGTTCGGCGGCAATGCCCGGTCCGGTATCCCATACCTCGAGCCGCACCGATTTGCCCCGCCGCCTTACCCCCACCACGATCTTGCCCTTGCGGGTGTACCGAATGGCATTGACGATCAGGTTCTGCGCGATGCGGCGCAAATAGGTAGCGTCCGACAGCACCACCGCGCCCGACGGGATCACCCGCAACTCCAGCCCCTTGGCGCGGGCGGTGGGGCCCAGTTCTTCGGCCAGTTGTGCCAGGATCACCCCCAGCGGCACCGGGGCACGATGCACTTCGGCCTTGCCGGAATCGAGGGTCGAGATATCCAGCAGCGCCTCGAGAATGGTCTCGACACTGTCGAGCGAGCGCCGGGCCTTGTCGGCGATCTGGTGAATCTGGGTGGGGTCCTGACCCGGCTCGATCGAGGCCATGTAGAGCTTGGCCGCCGAAAGGGGCTGAAGCAGATCGTGGCTGGCCGCCGCGACAAAGCGCGATTTCGAGGCATTGGCGCGCTCGGCCTCGGACAGGGCGTCTGCCAGTTCCAGCGTGCGTTCGGCCACCCGCGCCTCGAGCAATTCGTTGGCTTGTCGGATGGCGCGCACCGCGGCGCGTTCTGCGGACACGTCGCTGAACGAGATCACAAAACCGCGGTCCGGCATCTCCTGGGCATGTACCGAGAGGGTCTTGTTCTCGCCCTGGCGGATCTCGAACCCGATCGGCGGGCGGCCGTCGGTGGCGGTGATCCAGGCGCGGATGGTTTCCTCGGTGATGCCGTTCGAATATGAGGCGTTGCGGGTAAAGCCTTCGAATAGCGAGAAAAACCGCACCCCCATCGAAAAGCGCCGGGCCGGGATCGACAGCATCTCCCCCACCCGCTGGTTCCAACCTGCCAGCCGGCCCTGATTGTCGAAGATGCACACGCCCTGATCGAGATGTTCCAGCGTGGCGCGGATCAGCCGCGCCTGATCGTCCAGCATCCGGTCGCGTTCCTGCCGCTCCAGTCGCATGATGTCGCTGACATCGGTTTGCAGGATCACGGTGCCGCCATCGGGGGTGCGATGTTCGCTGACCTGAACCCAGCGGCTGCCGACCATGCGGACGTTGAAGATGACATGATCGTCGGTGTGCCGCCGCATCCGCTGTGCCGCCCAGTCGCGCGGTGTCTTGTTTTCCGGCAGGGACAGATAGCGCGAGCCGCTGACCAGATCGACATATTGGCGAAAGGTGATGCCGGGGCGGAACCGGTCTCGGATATCAGGCATATGCAGGCCAAAGCGCGAGTTGCACATGACCAGCCGCTCGTCGGGATCGAAGAGGGCAAACCCCTCCTGCACCGTCTCGATGGCATTGGCCAGGTTCGAACGCGCCTCTTCGGTGGCGCGGTTGGCCTCGGCCAGGCGGGCGTTGGAGTCGTTGAGAAGGTCGAGAGCGCGTTCCAGGTCGCGGGTGCGGTTGCGCACCTCTTCCTCGAGCAGGGCGGCGCGCTCGAACTGGGCATAGGCCGCGCCAGAGGCGTCGGTGGCCTGTTCCACCCGGCGCATCAGCGCGGCGTTGATCTTGACCAGCTTCTCGATCTGCCGGTCCGGCGTGTCGGCGGGGTTGAGCAGCGATCCCGGCATGGGGCCTCACAAATCGTCGGGTGGGTAGATGGCCACGCCGGTCAGCGTCTGGTTCACATGCATCGAGTTGAACTGTTCGCCATACGTCGAGAAACCGACAACACGATTCTCTCGCAGGATGTCTGACAGCGCACCCAGAACCTGTTTCTGCTGCGCCTCCATCCGCCGCAACAGGCAGTCGCAGCCCAGGATCACCGCGGGCGGACCATCGGTCGAAAGGCGGGACAGTTCCTCGCGCAGATGCTCGCGCATGTCGCGCGCCTCGGCCAGGGTCAGCACCAGCCCCTCGTCGATCGCGGAGAAGAATACCAGGTCGCCATTCTCGGCCACCCGCTGGATCGAGCGCACATGATGCTGGCCCCCGATCCGGACTACGACCGGGTGGGCGGCAAAGGTAAAGGTCGTGAGTTGTTCGGGATCCTTGCCCAGAATGCGCGCATATTCGCGCGCGGCCGGTTCGGCGTTGAGCTCGTGCACCAGCCGCCGGTCGGGATTGGCGCCGGTGACCACCATGCGTTGTTCGGTGGGCGACAGGTGGTCGGTCTTGAACACCTGGATCGGGCAGCGGGTTCGGACCTGCATCAGCACCGCGGCGTTGCTGTGGGCGCGGCCTTCGTGGAACACGAAGGTGGCACCGAACCGTTCGCCATCGCCCGCCGATCCGCCAAACAGCGGTACCGGCCCAAGCCCGATGGCCAGATCCGAGACCAGCCGGTCCTCGAGCGTTGACAATCCGTCGATCAGCAGAAAATTGAACTCGTGTCCCCAGTCGGGCTGGGCAACGGCCAAGTCGTTGCGGGTCTGGATCATCCGGTCGATCAGGGCCTGGGGATCGTAGTCGAGGAGATCGGGGATCAGCATCGTCTGCGCCTTGAAATAGGCCCGAGGCATGCCGATGGCGACAATCTCTCCCTCGGTATAGCCGGCGGCCGAAATTTCGCCTGCCGTGGTGCAGCCGACAATCCGCGTACCGGGGAGGACCACGGCGGCGCGGGCCAGAAGGGCAGGGATATCCGCCTGGGGCGAGGCCATCAAAAGCAGCAGTTCCAGTTCGACCGGACCCAATGCTTCGGCCAAGGCCTCGACGGCATGCGGATGGTCGTGGTGCACCGAGGCGGTGCACAACACCAGCGGCGCAGCCTGTGCCGCGCGGATCGGACCCTGACTGAGGTCCAAGCGCTCCTCCCTTTTCTCCCGACTGGCAGGTTATGCCTGTTTCTGCGCCTCTGGCAAGAAACTCGAGAAACTGGTCTTTTTGGCGATCAGCACCGCCTGGGTGCGGCTTTGCACCCCGAGCTTGCGCATGATGGCGGTGACATGCGCCTTGACCGTCGTTTCGGCGATCGACAGGTCGTAGGCGATCTGCTTGTTGAGCTTGCCCTCGCAGACCAGTTGCAGGATGCGGGCCTGCTGGTTGGTCAGCGCCGAGAGGCGGGCCAGCGCATCCTCGATCTCGGGCCCGTCGCCCCCATCACTGGCGATATCGACAAAGCCTTCGGGGGTGAAGACGGCGCCGGTCGAGACGGTTTCGATGGCGGTGCGAAACACTTCGCGTTGCGAATGCTTGGGCACGAAACCGGCCGCGCCTGCCTGAATCACGCCCGAAATGACCCGGTTGTCGGCCATGGAAGAAACCACGATGACCGGGGCGCGGGCGGCGGTGCGGATGCGGACCAGCCCGTCGAGCCCTTCGACATCGGGTAGGTTGAGGTCGAGGATGACCAGGTCGGGGGCAGGGTGGTTGCCAAGCCAGTCCAGCGCCTCCTCGAGCCGGGCCAGCGTCTGCACGGTACGGATACCGGACACGGCTTGCAGGGTCATCGACAGGGCATCACAGAACAGTGGGTGATCGTCGACGATAAGGGCGGAGCGAAGCGGCTGCGCCGGCGATGTCCCTGCCTGGGTCTGCATGATCCGATCCATAGTTTTGTTCATGCTACAACTGTAACGCGGGTGCGGCGAAACGCCATTGGCCAAAGGTCTAATACCGGGTCCTACCATCTGGCGATGGCGGAATTCTGCAAGAATTCCGGGCCGGAAAACATTGTTTTCCGAGCCGTTTTCCCTTGGAAAACGGCAAGCCAACAAAAAACGCGCGCCCGGGGGGCGCGCGTTTGCGTCAATGGCGATGCCGTCAGTTCGCGGCGGCCAGCTGCTTGGGCAGCTTGAAGGTCCAGAGCGTGCCGCCCTGGTTGAGATAGTTCACCTTCTTGGCAACCTCGCCACCCCAGAGAGGCACAGCGCCACCCCAGCCGGAGATGACCGAGACATATTGCTCGCCGCCCATCTCCCAGGTGACGGGCTGGCCGACGATGCCCGAACCGGTCTGGAACGACCACAGGACCTCGCCGGTTTCGTCGTCAAAGGCGATGAACTTGCCCTCGGGCGTACCGGTGAACACCAGCCCGCCGGCAGTGGTCATCACGCCACCCCAAAGCGGGGCGTCGTTCTTGAACTCCCACTTCAACTCGCCGGTATCGGGGTCGATCGCCTTGAGGCTGCCGATATGGTCCTCATAGTTCGGCTTGATGGTGAAGCCCGCGCCCAGGTAGGCCGCGCCCTTCTTGTAGGTGATCGGCTCGTTCCAGATATCCATGCCCCATTCGTTCGAGGGCACGTAGAAATTGCCGGTCTTCTGGCTGAAGGCCATCGGCATCCAGTTCTTGCCGCCAAGGAACGAGGGAGAGGCAAAGATCACCTCGCCCTTGGCGCCATCGGCCGCCGCTGCCGGGTCGCCGGGGCGGTTGTCTTCGTTGAAGATCGGGCGCCCGTTCTCATCCAGGCCCGAGGCCCAGGTGATATCCTTGACGAACGGCACGCCGCGCACGAACTTCCCGTCCTCACGGTTCAGCACATAGAAGAACCCGTTGCGGTCGGCGGTGGCCCAGCGCTTGTTACCGTCGCGGTCGGTATAGGCCACGACCTCGTTCACACCGTCATAGTCCCAGCCTTCGCGCGGGGTGGTCTGGAAATGCCACTTGATCTCGCCATTGTCGGGATTGATGCCGATGCGCGAGGCGGCATAGAGGTTGTCGCCCGAACCATCGTTGTTCTGACCGGCATCGCGCAGCCAGCTGTTCCAGGGGGCGGGGTTGCCGGCGCCAAAGACCAGCGTATCGGTCTCGGCGTCATAGGAGCCGCCCAGCCAGGTGGCGCCGCCACCGGTCTTCCACATGTCACCCGGCCAGGTCGCGTTCAGCGTGCCGGTCATGGTGCTTTCTTCGCCTTTGAAGGTGCCCATGTGGCCTTCGATCACCGGACGGGTCCAGACCATCTCGCCGGTCTCGGCGTCGCGTGCCTGCACTTCGCCGACGATGCCGAACTCACCGCCCGAGTTGCCGGTGATCACCAGCCCCTTCACGATCAGCGGCGCGGCGGTATAGGAGTAGCCTGCCTTGTAATCGGCGATCTTCTTGTTCCAGACGACATCGCCGGTTTTCAGGTCAAGCGCCACGATGCGGGCGTCGAGCGTGCCGAAATAGATCTTGTCGCCATAGATGGCGCCGCCCCGGTTGATCACGTCGCAGCAGGGCAGGATACCCTCGGGCAGGCGGGCGTCATATTGCCAGAGCTCTTCGCCGGTGTTGACGTCGATGGCATACATCCGGCTGTACGAGCCGGTGATATACATCACGCCGTCATGGACCAGCGGCTGGGTTTCCTGCCCGCGCTGTTTCTCGCCACCCAGGCTGAAGGCCCAGGCGGGCATCAGGTTCTTGACATTGTCCTTGTTCAGAATGTCCAGCGGGCTGTAGCGCTGCAAATGCCGGCCCATGCCGTTGGTCAATACGCTGGACGTGTTGGCCGTGTCATTGGCCAGGTCCTCTTCGGTGACACCGGCCGCCAGCGCGGTGCTGTGCCAGCCCGCTGTCGCGACCAGGCCCGCCACTGCGGCCATGATGATCTTGTTCATCGGTTTCCTCCCTTGCATCCTCTCCAAGCCGAACCACCCCAAACCTCGGGTTTTTGGCTGAGCGGTATTATTGGAACGAAGCCGCTCGCGCGAAATTGAACAAAGGTCGTAGGGTCAACCAGAGGTGTGTCGGAGGGGGCATGACCAAAGGCAAGCCGCGCCCGTCAGTATGCACGACACGGGTTCATCTTTTGCCGAAGGTTTGCGGTTTTATATATTGATTTTGAACAAAAAAGAACTCATGTTCACCCCGACGCCGGACCGTCCTGTCCGGCGTCGGGGTCCGGGGTTCAGTCCGAGATCTTCTTGGGGTCGCGGGTGCTGAGGCTGGCCAGATAGGCCAAGATGAAATCCTGCACGGTGCGGTCCTCGATCCCGACATGGCGCATCTTTGTGCCGGGCATGAAGCCGGTATTGTCCTCCATCCATGCGCGCAGCGCCGCTGGCGTCCAGACGATGCCCGAGGCCTCGAGCGCGATGGAATAATCATAGTCGGGATAGGTACCGGCCCCGCGCCCCAGCACGTTTTCCAGCGGTGGGCCATAGCTCTCGTGATCGCTGTCCGAGGCATGGCAGCGCCGGCATTCGGCATCATAGAGCGCCGCGCCGGCCTCGATCTTGATCTGTTCGAATTTGGTGTCGGCCAGGGCGGGCGAAGCCGCCATCATCAGCGCCAGCGCATAGGAAACAGGTCTCATTTCTCACTCCTGAATGAGGTCCCCGCCGGGGCGGGTGCAAGCGCGCGTTTCCTGCCGCAGTCTTAGCAAGCGCTGGAGCGGTTTTCCCTTGTTCTTTGGTCGAAGGTGAGGCGGCTCAACCCTTGCGCCGCAGCAGGCCGCGCGCCGGGTCATACCCCCAAAAGGCCAGCCCCAGAAACACCGCCCCCGCCAGCACGGTCCAGCCCAGCGCGGGTCCGTTGAACTGGCCGTAGAGCGCAAAGCGGATCAGTTCGACCGCATGGGTGAACGGGTTCACCGCACAGATATCGCGCAAAAGGGTCGAGCTTTCGGCCATCTTCCACAGCGGGTAGAGCGCGGTGGACAAAAAGAACATCGGAAAGATGACAAAGTTCATCACGCCCGCGAAATTCTCCAGTTGCCGGATCAGCGAGGACAGCGCCAGCCCCAGCGCGCCCAGCATGATGCCCGCAACCACCAGCGCCGGCAGCACCGCGACATAACCCCAGACCGGAAGCTGGATGCCAAAGGCCGCCGCCACTGCCAGAAAGCAATAGGTTTGCAGGATCGAAATGGCGGTCGAGGCGAGCAGCCGGCAGAACAGGAGCCACCAGCGCGGCAGGGGCGAGGTCAAGAGCAGCCGCATCGACCCCATCTCGCGGTCATAGACCAGGCTGAGGCTGGATTGCATACCGTTGAACAGGGCAATCATGCCGCAGAGGCCCGGCACGATATAGACCTCGTAGGTGATATAGGTCTGATAGGGCGGCGTGATCGACAGGCCCAGCGCGGCGCGAAACCCGGCGGCAAAGACCAGCAGCCAGATCAGCGGCCGCACCAGCGCCGCCACGAACCGCCCCCGCTGGCGGACAAAGCGCAGCGCCTCGCGCAGCACGATGGCGCGCAGGGCGATCAGCGCGGCATTCATGCCTGTTCCCCTATGCGGTCGGATGTCTGGGCCAGAAAATACTCACGCAGCGGCAGCGCCCCGCGCAGCGTGCCCGCGGTGCCGTCCTGCAACAGCCGCCCGCGATGCAGGATCAGCAACTGGTCGTCATCCTCGATCTCGTCGGTCAGATGGGTGGCCCAGAGCACGGTCAGCCCCCGTTCGTGCGACAGCGCATGCACATGGTCGGTGATCGCCTTGCGGCTGGCCGCGTCCAGTCCCACGGTCGGCTCGTCGAGCAGCAGCACCGAGGGGTCGTGGATCAGGGCGCGCGCAATCTCGGTCCGGCGCCGGTGGCCGCCATTCAGGTCGCGGGCGCGCTCGTGGGCGCGGTCGCTCAGGTCGAGCCGCTCCAGCGCCGCGGCGATCCGGGTTTGCGCGGTGCGCCCCGACAGCCCGTGCAGGGCGGCGAAATAGGTCAGGTTGCGCATCACGCTGAGATCCAGATCCAGCGTCGGCTGCTGGAACACGACCCCGATCCGCGCCAGCGCCGCGCGCGGATTCTTAGACAGGTCATGCCCGGCGACCGAAATCCGGCCCGAACGTGTGGTAAAAAGCCGGGTCAGCAAGGAAAACAGCGTCGATTTCCCCGCACCATTGGGCCCCAGCAACGCCGCAAACCGGCCCGGCGCCAAGTCATAACTGACGGTGTCGAGCGCCTTGCGGCTGCCATAGGAATAGTCGAGATTTCGGACGCTTAGCCCTGTCACTTGATGGTGATCTCCAACCGCTGGGTTTCGCCGGTGCTGCCCGGTACCTTCAGGTAATAGCGGCCCGGCTTGATCGCGACAAAGCCTATCTCCATCTCGCCCGCCTCGTCGAATTCGACCGAGTCGAGGCCCAGCGGCCGAATCTCCAGACCTTCGACCACGATCTCGTCGATCCAGATGGCGCGAAAGAACTCAGGCCCCACCAGCGCCAGCTCCTGGCTGCCGTCGCCCTGGATCTCGAACTCGTAATAGGTGCCCGATTGCAGCACCCAAGGCGCATCGGCCAGCGGCATCCCGGCCGACAGGATGATCGGCGGCAGGTCTTCCTTGTTCTTGGCCGAGAGCAGCCCGGCCAGACCCAGCCGACCGTCGTCGCCGTCGGCCTGTGCGTTCAGGGGCAGGGCCGCAACCAGAAGGGCGGCAAGACAGGGTTTCAGCATCATGTGTCCTTTCCTCTCACGGGCGCAGGGCGGCGCCCCAGGGGAAGCGCCCGACCTTGATGGATTTGACCGCCTCACGGCGGGCCACGTCGATCACCGTCACGTCGCCCGAAACGCCGTTGGTGGTGAACAAGAGCGACTTGTCGCTGTTGAACGCCATGTGCCAGACCCGGCGGCCCACAAGGATGTAATCGACGACCTCATAGGTCTCGGTATCCACCACCGCCACATGGTTCGATGGGCCAAGCGCAACAAAGGCGGTTTTCTCATCCGCCGTCAGCTCGAACCCGACCGGCTGCACCCGGTCGGGATGCACGCCCTTGACCTCGAAGGCGATCTTGGCCTTTTCTGCCTGGGTGGCCACGTCGAACACGGTCACGGTGCCCCCGATCTCGGAGCTGACCCACAGCTCGGCCCCGTCATGCACGAATTCGGCGTGGCGCGGGCGGGCATCGACCAGCGTATTGGCAAAAAGCTGTCGCGTCTCGGTGTCGATCCAATGCGCCATGTTGGTGGTTTCAGAGGTGGTGATGGCGATGCGGCCATCGGGGCTGACCGCCATGCCCTCGGGTTCGATGCCCACGTCGATCTGGGCGATGACCCGGCGGGTTTCGGTATCGACCACGGTGGTGATCGCGTCATCCTCGTTGGCGATATAGAGATGCCGATCATTGGGGTGCAGGACAAATTGCTCGGGGTCTTCGCCCGAAGGCAGGTCGTGCAGGATCTCACCCGTCTCGGGGTCCATCACCTGCACCGTGTCGCTGTCCGAGGCACAGATATAGACCCGGCTGAAATCGTGGGAAAAGGTGATGCCGCGCGGCCGTTCGCCGGTCGCGATGGTGCGCACCACCTCGAGCGTGGCGACGTCGATCACGCTGATCGTGTCATCCTTTTCATTGGTGACCCAGATTTCCTCGGCGGCCAGCGGCGCGGCGAGGGTCAGGGCGAAAAGGGCAAGGGCAGTCCGCATGAGGCTCACTCCTGAAACGCGGTGCAACGGGATTCGGGCGCGTCGAGGCCCAGCGTGTCAAGCTCGCTGCGCTGGTGCAGGAAGCCTTCGACCGGGGCCTGCATCACCACCGCGCGCTCGGTGACCACCGGGATCGGCTGGCGCAGCTGGCCGTTCCAGGGACGAAAGCTCATCGGGCGGCCCTTGAACCCGGCCAGTTCGAACGCGTCCGACAGGATATAGGCGCGCAGGGTGGCGGGATCGGTGCTGTTGGTGCGGGTAACCGCCTCGCCCAGCACACGCAGCGCCGCCCAGGCGGCATAGTCGCGCGGGCGCATGTCTCGGCCGGTCAGGTCCCAGAACCGCGATTGCAGCTGTGCCGCGCCCCATTGTTCCACCACCCGAGACCAGGCAACGGGCACCAGCCCCTCGGACCCGGCCACCGGGCGCGGCGACCAGGTATTATAGGCGATATAGCGCCCGAAATCGCCGATCTCGTCAGCGACCAGCAGGATCTCATGCTCGGCGAAATCCTGGGTGAACAGCGGCACTTCCTGGCTGGCATTGCGGCGCATGTCGGCGTCAAAGGGCCAGGGTGTGTCGGCCACGATCCTGAGGCCGAACTTGGCCGCCGAGCGACGGAGCGCCTCGGCATAGGCCAGGTCTGGGGCGCCATGGCCGGTGATCATGGCCAGCCGCGAGAACCGCTTGCGCTGCAACACCTGCATCAGCGCATCCGCCCGCATCGCCAGCGAGGGCACCGTGTGCAACAGGTTGGCGCGGCAGTCGGCATCGCGTAGCGCGCTCTCTTCGGCAGCGGCGTTGAACAACAGCGCGCCCTGCGCCTCGGCCAGATCGGCGATGCGAAGCACCGCCTCGGCGGGGGCGTCGATGACCAGCATCCGCGCCTCGGCCAGCGCCGAGCGCGCCGCCGCCTCGAGATCGCCGCCGATCGCGACCTCATAGGTGTCGAGCATATAGGTCTGGCCCAGAAATCGACCGCTGGTCCGGTTGTCCTCCAGCCCCAGCCGGGCGCCGTCCAGGCCCAGCCCGGCGGGCTCGGGATCGAGATTGGACAGGACCGGCGGACGCTCGACCTCCTGACGCAGATAGGCCACGCGCAGCTGCACCTCGCCCAAGGCGGGCAGGGCGGCCATTCCCATCGCCAGTGCTGCGATGATCGGTCTCAGCAGGCTTTGCACGCGCATTCTCTCTCCCTTGTTGGCCAAGGCTAGAGCGCGCGTGCGGGACGGTTCTATTCGACCAAAGTCCACATTCCCCGGCAGATCAAACCAAGGTCGAATACCAGCGCAGGGTTCGAGGCGTTATCACCAGCCCCGAACGAGGAGACTGGAGGACCGCAGATGATCAACGCTGCAAAAGCAGGTGCATTGGGCCTGTGCCTGAGCGCGGGGATGGCGCTGGCGCATGGAGACGTCGCACCGCAACCCGTCAACACCGACGCCCTGCCTGATGTGGGCGAGGAATGGCTGATCGAGAACCCCTATCGCGCCGAGACGGCGGGAGAAGAGGTCTGGGCCGCCGCCATCCGGATCGGCGATTCCGGCTATAACCAGAACTGCGCGCGCTGCCATGGGCTGGGCGTGGTGTCGGGCGGTCTGGCGCCGGACCTGCGCTATCTCGAGGCCGCCGAATACGGCGATGAATGGTATGTCGAGCGGTTCCGCCATGGCTATACCCAGAACGGGATCACCAAGATGCCCGGCTTTGGCGAACTGCTTGGCCAAAAGGCCGCCTGGGCCATCCGCACCTATATCGAGACCCGGCCCGACGACGGGGCGCTCGACGCCCATACGCCGCGCCTGAAGGAGATCCGCGACCAGCTTGCGGCGGGCGAGGGCGATGTGGCCGCATTGGCTGCCGAACTGACCCAGATCGCCGCCGAGGTCGAGACCGCCTCGGGCGCGCCGGTGGCCGACAGCGCCGCCTCGCGCGCGGCGACCCTGATCTCGGGCAACGCGCCTGATTTCACCGCCGCTGCCGAGGCGCTGACCATCGGCCTGTCGGCGGCCCATTGAGCATGGCGCGGGCGGCGACGCTGCGGGTCGCGCTGGCGGTGTTGCTGCTTGGGACCGGCTTGGCGCCGGCCTGGGCACAGACCCGCTGCGCCGATCACGTGCCCCAGGCCCGCCCTCAGAATGCCAGCCGCGATATCGTCGGCGCCGATCTGGACACGATCCAGGAACGCGGCTGGATATCCTTCGCCGTCTACGAGGACTATCCACCCTGGAGCTGGGAAGAGAATGGCGCGCCAAAGGGTGTCGATATCGATCTGGGCCGCCTGATCGCCGGGGAACTGGGGGTCGAGGCCCGTTTTACCCTGGTCGCGGCGGGCGAGAACCTCGAGGCCGATCTGCGCAACTGGATCTGGAAGGGGCCCATCGTGGGCGGGCGGGTCGCCAATGTGATGCTGCATGTGCCCTATGACAGCAACTTTGCCTGCCGGGTCGAACAGGTGGTGTTCACAGGACAATACCATGTGGAGCGGATGGGGATCGCCTTTGGCAAGGCAGAGTATCCCGAGGACAAACCGGTTCCGGCCTATTTCCGCTTTGACACGGTTGGGGTCGAGAACGACTCGATTGCCGATTTCTACCTCACCGCCTTTCCCGGCGGCCAGCTGCGCGGGAATATCCGTCGCTATCCCGACATGGGTGCGGCGATGGCCGGGCTGGCGGCGGGCGAGGTCAAGACCGCGATGGGGCCGCTGGCGCAACTGGAACATGGACTGACCGCGGATCTGGATGTGCACAGCCCGCCCTTGCCGGGCTTTGCGACAGGCAGCTGGACGGTCGGGGTGGGGGTGCATTTCGCCTATCGCCCGCTGGCCTATGCCGTCGACGATGCTATCGTTGCCGGGATAGGCGACGGTCGGATCCAAGAGATTTTCCGCAGTTACGGGCTGACCTTTTCGCCACCCGAGCTGCGCTGACAGGGCGATCGACGCGCCCCGCAGGCGGCCCTTCCGGGGACGTCTACACCCAAGGTCGAATGGAACAACCCGACCGCGCCGCGTAGCGTGGTCGCAACGGACGGAGACGAACGACATGGAACTGAGCGATTCAAAGGTGATCGCGGCGGACCGGGAAACGGTCTGGGAGGCGCTGCTCTCGCCCGATGTGCTGAAGGACTGCGTACCCGGCTGCCAGGAGATGAGTGGCAACGCCGAGGACGGGTTCGAGGCCACGGTGGTGCAAAAGGTCGGGCCGGTAAAAGCCACGTTCAAGGGCGGCGTGACGCTGTCCGACATGGTGGCGCCCGAAAGCCTGACCCTGACCGGCGAGGGCAAGGGCGGGGCCGCGGGCTTTGCCAAGGGCGCGGCGCGCGTGCGGCTTGAGGCGGGCGAGGACGGTACCACCGTCCTGTCCTACGAGGTCGAGGCCAAGGTTGGTGGCAAGCTGGCCCAGCTGGGCAGCCGGATCATCGACGGTTTCGCGCGCAAGATGGCCGACCAGTTCTTCACCCGCTTTCAGGAAGTGGTCGAGGGACCGGGTGAGACCGATAGTCCGGAGGTCGCGGAAGGGTCCGGCGAGGTCAGGAAAAAGGGGTGGTTCAAGCGGGTTATTTCCGGCTGAACCGGTGCATGAGAGAACGACAAGGGAGGATTATCGTGTCTGAGATAGAGATGGTCGTGAATGGGCGCAGCATGCGGGGGTCGGTAGAGTCCCGTGATTTGCTGGTTGATTTTTTGCGGGACGGGTTGTCGCTGACGGGGACGCATGTTGGGTGTGACACGGGTCAGTGCGGGGCATGCGTGGTGCATGTTGACGGGGT